>DTTI01000037.1 GCA_012964825.1 Candidatus Neomarinimicrobiota bacterium | reverse complement strand
GAGTTTATATTTTCAATTATTGGGAAAAGGGACTTACTTTTTTAGTAATAAAATACTTTACTCTTGGCGGAATTTCGGCGTAAATAACCCGGTTCAGCGGTCCTTTATCAACCTTATTAGTTCTATTGATGTCCAAACAGCTAGATCATATTGTCTCAGAAGGGATACATATGAAATCTCGAATGAATCAATTCATATTAATATTCTGTTTTGTCTCTGTTGCTTTTGGGCATGATTCCTATAATAAAGGAGATATAGAAGATTACACCAAATTGAAATATAAAGCTGCCATAGCGACGCGTACGGAAGATCCACCGGAAATAGATGGTCGCATCGATGATGCAGCCTGGGAGAAAGCGATTCTAGTGGATGAATTTCTCCAGTTCGAGCCATACAATTTAGAAGCTCCAACAGTTCGGACAGAGTTCCGCGTATTGTACGATGATGAATATCTCTACGTTGCCTTTGATAATTTTGATCCTAATCCTGAAAAAATAATGGCCCGGATGGCTCGCCGTGATGATTGGGAAGAGGGATTTGAATTTAATTCGGATTGGGTTGGTTTTGGAATTGATTCAAGAAATGATGACAAAACAGGATACTGGTTCGCGGTAAATGCAGCCGAGGTTCAGGTGGATGTAGCTATATCGGGAGATGGTTATGACGGATTTGATGGAACATGGAATGCAGTTTGGGATAGTAAGGTTGCTCTGCATCAGCTAGGGTGGTCTGCGGAGATCAGGGTACCATTCAATGTGTTTCAATACAGCAAGGAGCGTATTCAGGAGTGGGGCGCTACTTTTCAAAGGGGTTACTATAATAACCAGGAAGAAATTAATTGGCCTGGAAGAGCAAAAGGTGTTCGGGGCATCGTCCCCCATTTTGGTGTTTTAAAAGGCATTGAGGATATTCCTCAACCAAGAAATATTGAACTTGTGCCCTACCTTTTATCAGGAAAAACGAAGAAAGATGCTACTGAGAGTATTGAGAATATTGGTTTAGATACTCGTTATAACCTTAATTCCAATACTACCCTGAATGTGACCTTTAACCCTGATTTTGGTCAAGTTCAAGCTGACCCGTCCGTGCTCAACCTATCGGCCTTTGAAACACGATTGGATGAACGGCGTCCATTTTTTGTTCAGGGAGCAAATTTCTTTAAAAGCAGGCTTAATCTATTTAACTCGCGGCGAATCGGTAGGAGACCAGATTATTATGCACCTGATTCAGGTACCATTATAGATCGGCCCAATGAGACCACAATTCTTGGTGCTGCGAAAATCTTGGGAGAAACTTCATCAGGATTGCGCTATGGTATTATCGATGCAGTCACAAATCGTGAATATGGTACGCGTGAGTATGAGGTTAATGGAAAAAATGAGAAAGACAACTTTTTACTGGAACCTTACACCAATTACTTTGTGGGTCGGGTTGAAAAACCTGTGATAAATGAGCTATCAACCATTGGAATTATGGGAACAGACCTGCGCCGTCAAGGTGAATCAGATAAAGCCAGCGTTCTGAATTTTGACTGGAGTTTAAAATTAATGGAAAATAAGTTATCATTTACAGGTCAAGCAGCCAATTCTATTACTTCTGATAAAGCAGGTTATGGTGGCCGTTTCATTCTGAGCTATCGTGATCCCGTATGGTGGGAGCTCAGTTCCTGGGGTAGCTTTACCGATAAAAACTTTAATGTGAATGATATGGGATATCAGCAACGAAATAATAACTGGCATGCAGGCTTGCGGGGATCAATTCGACGGGATTATCCTAAAAGTATTTTTCTTAAACAGTCTATCAATCTAAAACTGAGTCTGGGTGGCTTAGGTGATGGATTAATTACTCGACAAAACATCGAAATTGAACAAGACAATGATTTCTCAAATTATTGGGGGCTGGGTTGGCAAATTGAATACAATCCGGAAGTATTTGAAGATGATGACCTTTATCGAGATTCACGTGCGGTGATTATTAAGGATGAAGCCTGGCAATCCTTTAATATTTGGTTTCGAACGGATCGACGGAAAAAATTTATCGTGAGACCCAGGGTTGATTTTAATCGAGGATCAATCCGAGGAATGGGGACTCGTTATGCACTGGAGCTCAAACTGCGACCCACGGATAATATTAATTTGTCGGTGAACACGTCTAAAGAAAATTATCCAGGGTCCATGCAATGGGTTGGTATTGTTGAAGATCAAAGCGGAGTAAATATTATTTATGCCAATACACAACGAGAGGCATTAAATACTGAATTGCGGTTGAATATTGCATTCTCTCCAAAAATGACTTTTGAAGTTTATTATCAGCCATTTAAGGTTGAGATGGATTATGTGGATTACAATCGACTGGTGGAAGAAAAATCGCTAAATGTTTTCCCTTATCAATATAACGAAGATAAAGATTTTCGGATCAACAATCATGTTGGCACCTTTGTATTTCGATGGGAGTATTCACCGGGGAGCCTTATCTATGCTGTCTATAACCTGAATAATAACGGCTATTATTCTTTTGAAGACAAAGTCTGGGACAATTCACAATCAAATTCGTTATTCTTAAAACTTGATTATTTCTTCCAGATTTGATTTTCTGTTTACTCGATTAAATCTAAATAAATAGCCACAGGCAATCTAAGAGGGATAAAGTCAATGAATAACTGGATGAAGTACTTTGCAGTCTACTTATGGGATAGCTACATTTCTTAATGTGATTGATTTGTATGGAGTCTCAATTGGAAAAATTGGAAATTCGATAGAAAATGATATTATTTCATTTAGCTTTCAACCAATAATGCTAGATGATTTTGTTGACGCTTAGTTAAACACTTAGTGGTCGCTCAGGATAAGTACATAGAAGAATACCAAAGCGGCTCATAACCTGTTTGGTAATGTAATTTAATTGTAAATATGGCTACCCAGATATTTGACTCCATTATCACAATTTAATGTGACTATTCGTTTACCTGGTCCAATCTCTTTTGCAAGCTTGATTGCCGCTACTACATTCAATCCAGTAGATGCTCCACCGAAAATACCTTCTTCTTTAGCAAGGAGCTGACACATCTTGAAAGCTTGCTCCTGATCAATCGCTCGTATTTCTTTTAGCTTAGAGCGGTCTAGAAACGGTGGTTCAAACCCAACACCAATGCCTTCAACTCGATGTGGACCACCTTTTCCAGTTGTAAGGAAAGGGGATTGCAAAGGTTCAAACGCAATTATTTCTGCTTGTACATTTGATTTTACTAGTCCGTCAAAAGTTCCCATCAAAGCAGCTCCAGTTCCTACTGCAGCACAAAAAATATCAAGTTCTCCATCAAGCCTCTTGGCAATTTCTATACCTAAGGGTATATATCCAATTCGAACGTCCAGCGAACCAAATTGGTCGGCATAGTATGTTTTAGGTTTTTTCGCAAGCTCATAAGCCCGGTTTTTCATTCGTTGGATTAAATCTGGAGTGATAGTACCATCCTCACTTTTTTCAACCAGTACCTCGGCACCAAAAGCTTCCATTGCTTGTTGTTTGCTTTTTGAAAATGCATCAGAAAAGACCGCAATGAATTTTAGGCCAAGAACAGCTGAGATAAAGGCCAAAGCTGTCCCAGTGCTCCCACCTGTGTATTCGATGACAGTATCCCCGGGAGCTACATCTCCTCTTTCAACGGCACGCGTTAGAACAGATAATGCCATACGATCTTTGTATGATCCAGTGGGATTTCCTCCCTCAAGTTTTAGCCAAACTTCAGCTGAGTCCTTGGGAACAATTTTTTCTAATCGGACAAGGGGAGTGTTTCCTATTGCAACAAGAGCGTTTATTTTATCTTTCATTGTATCTTTATTTTATTAACATATGACGTATAGTAGATAATTATAATAGATATCGCAACATCAACCCCTCACTTATTAGCGGGGTATTTTGTTTAAAGGCATACCAAGCTTCATGTTCTCCAGCTAATTGACTTTACCGCTATCTCTCCTTAGTTTGGCTCCGGAGAGGTAGTTTTCCCATTATGCTTTCACATCAGCTTTCTCAACGACTTTCCCAACCTCAATCTAGAAAGTGATAGGGGTATGGTCAGGATGCAAGAGGGAGAGATATAGTTGGGTATTATTTTATGGCATTAAGAAGTTAATGAAGGGGTTAACTGAAAGGCTCGTTTATGAAAGAAAGTTATGATTTTGTGATTATTGGTGCAGGGTCTGCCGGCTGTGTTCTGGCCAACAGACTGAGTGCCGATGGTCAAAATAGCGTATTGATCTTGGAAGCCGGTCGTGATGATAAAAAGCAGGATATTCATATTCCTGCTGGTTTCCCGAAACTTTTCAAAACTGAATTTGACTACGGTTATATGACGACGCCCCAGGCAACCATGAATGAACGGGAACTGTATCTACCCCGCGGAAAAACCCTGGGGGGTTCCAGCAGCATAAATGCCATGATTTATATCCGTGGGAATCGACAGGATTATGACGAATGGAATTCCATGGGCAACGAAGGATGGTCCTACGATAAGGTTCTTCCATACTTCAAAAAAGCAGAAAACCAGGAAGTGATCCAAAATGAATACCATGGTGAGGGGGGTCCACTGAATGTGACCAACCGCAATTACACCAACCCGCTTTCAGAGATTTTTGTTAAAGCAGCTCAGGAATTAGGATATGAGCTCAATCCGGATTTTAATGGGGCCAAGCAAGAGGGATTTGGTTATTACCAGGTAACCCAAAAAAACGGTGCTCGCTGCAGTACGGCTGTGGCTTACCTGCACCCGGCTGCTGACCGCAAAAACTTAACTATTGTGGTCAATGCCCAGGTAGAGCGTATCGTGATGGAAAACGATCGGGTGACCGGAGTGATATACCACCAAAACGGACAAGCAGTCCAAGTAGACGTTAATAAAGAAGTAATCCTGAGTGCAGGAGCCTATAATAGCCCCCAGATCCTGATGTTATCTGGCATTGGTGATGGAGAAGAATTACAAAAGCATGGGATACCGGTATCTAAACATCTTCCTGGAGTGGGAAAGAACCTCCAGGACCATATGGTGTATTTCACAATTTTCAATTCGAGCTATAAGGGGTCTCTTGATTCGGCTGAGAACTTCCCCGTGGTATTCAAAAACCTGTTAACCTACCTGCTGTTCAAAAAAGGACCATTCAGCAGTAATATTGGCGAAGCAGGTGGGTTTATCCAGTCTTCCCCGGACCAACCTGCGGTTGACACCCAATTCCACTTTGGACCCGCTTATTACGTAGAACATGGTTTTAACAACCCTGAAAAAGGCAACGGGTTTTCTATTGGAGGTGAATTACTGAACCCCACCAGTAAGGGAACAGTTAGATTGTCATCCTCTGATTTCCAGGCTAACCCCATCATTGACCACAATTACCTAAGTACTGACGATGACGTAAAAAGATCTATTTGGGGATATAAGGTCACAGAGCAAATTGGGTTAACTGAGGCCTTCAAACCTTATCGATCCGGTTATTATATTCCGGAGAAACCCCTGACCGATGATAGCGCTATCGAAGATTTTATTCGGGAAACCGGAGAAACCCTTTACCATCCCACCAGTACCTGTAAAATGGGTATAGATGACATGGCAGTGGTTGATTCAGAGCTAAGGGTGCATGGCCTTACGGGATTACGGGTAGTTGATGCATCGGTAATGCCCAATGTAATTCGCGGCAATACCAATGCTCCCACCATCATGATAGCCGAGAAAGCTGCCGATATGATCCTGAATTAAGGATAATAAAAGATTAATAGCTATAGAATGACTACTTATAATATTAACTCATAGTATGGGTGGGTTAGTTATGATATCCAGTGATGATTATTCTGACATGGAAACAAATGTTGATGAGATATAAGCAACAAAATTCTTTTAGCTTAAGCCTGGGGAGGATGAGAGGAGAAAAACATTTATCATTATATTTATTTTACTTAATACCGCATGAGTCCTGAGCAGTCAATTGAATATCAACGGGAAATATTTGCTGCAATGCAGAAGAACACTTTTTGGGCCTGGTGGAATTTTTCCCGGTATTACAAGAAGTGGAGAAATACCTGCTCGGTCACCCATAAATTCTGATCAATTGATAAAAATAAAATATTTGCACAGACTTATTTCTCAAGACTCATGAAACCAATTTTTTTAACCCACCTGATTTTTTTACTGAGTGTTGTAGCTGCTCAACCGCCTAAAAGCACCAAAACTAACTTAATCATTGTTTATCCTGATCAAATGCGGGGTCAGGCCATGGGATTTGTTGAGCAGGAACCTGTTCAAACACCATATATAGATCAATTTGCTTCCCAAAGTTTAGTTCTCACTGAAGCGGTGAGTAATTATCCCATATGTAGTCCAACCAGGGCCAGCCTCATGACAGGGCAATATCCTCAAGGCCATGGAGTATGGGGTAATTGTAATACCATAACAGCGCCATTTGGTTATGAATTGGAAGAAGCTGCCCAAACCTGGTCTGATATCCTTAAAAACCAAGGCTATAGTATGGGCTACATAGGTAAATGGCATTTAGATAGCCCCTATGAACCTTATATCAATACTTCAAACAATGCTGGCAAAGTTAAATGGAATGAGTGGACGCCACCGTCTCGGCGGCATGGATTTGATTATTGGTATGCCTATGGTACTTATGATCAGCATAACAAACCCATGTATTGGACCACAAGTGCGAACAGAAATTCCTTTAATTATGTCAATCAATGGGGTCCTGAACATGAAACGGATCTTGCTATCAAATACATAAAAAATGAAAAGAAGAACTATAGAGATCCGAGTCAGCCTTTTGCTTTGATGGTATCTATGAATCCGCCCCATATGCCTTATGCTGCAGTGAAAGACCGATACAAAGCTATTTATGCAGATATTCCTCTGGAGGACTTAATTCAAAGACCTAATATCCCAGCAGAAGGGACCAAGTGGGGAGATTATTATAGAAAACATATTCGAAATTATTATGCCATGATAACTGGCGTGGATGAACAATTCGGTCGAATCCTCACTGTTTTGGAAGAAACGGGATTAGAGGACAATACGATTGTTCTTTTTTCTTCAGACCATGGGAACTGCTTGGGTATACACGACCAAATATCTAAGAACAACCATTACGAAGAATCAATGCGTATACCACTTATCATTCGCTGGCCAGGGAAAATAAGCGCTAGGCAGGATAATCTCTTAATTTCTACTCCGGATGTTTTCCCCAGTCTGCTTGGTCTGTTAGGTTTAACTGAAGAGATATCAAATGATATAGGTGGTACTGATTATTCACCAATATTTTTGACGGGGGAAGGTGAACGGCCGTCCTCGCAACTTTACATTTATTCACCACCTGGTAATAAAGATATGGGTAGAAGGGGAATAAGAACACACCGGTATACGTTCATGATGAGTAGAATTGAAGGCGAAACTGATCAAATTGAACTTTACGATAATCGTTCTGATATGTATCAACTCAGGAATATCAGCGATCAGAGGCAGGATATAATTGATGATCTATATGCTGAATTAAAAATGTGGCTGAAAAAAACCGATGATCCGTGGATTAAGCATATACAATAATCGATTTACGCTATAGTAGTATGTATTTATGAAACACAATTCAGGAGATTACATGAAGCCAAGAATAAGCATGATTACTTTGGGCGTAAGTGATCTGGATAAATCAATCAAGTTCTACAAAGAAGGTTTAGGCTTTCCCAGAATGGAGTCTTCACCAGAAATTGCTTTTTTTACGCTTAATGGTAGTTGGTTAAGTTTGTACATACGTGAATCTCTTGCCGAAGATGCAACTGTCTCACCGGAGGGAAGTGGATTTAACGGTTTCACTTTGTCTCATAATGTTGCATCGGAATCTGAGGTAGATCAAATAATTGAGCACTCAGTATCAGTGGGAGCAATACTAGTTAAAACACCACAAAAAGTATTTGGGGGGGGTTATTCTGGTTACTTCAAAGATCCAGATGGTTACCTATGGGAGGTTGCTCATAATCCCCACTTTTGGGTAGGACCTGAGGATGAACATGATTAACAAGTTGCTACGCTGGGTGGCAGTCCCATTATGTTTTTCAACCCAAATCTCTACCCGGGAAATGATGAGGGGATGGTCATGATGAGAGAGGTTCATACATTATTGAGTAATATATTAAATGTGTGGTAGGTACTCTCTCACAAATACTGACTATGTCAAAGAAAGCTATAACTTGGATGTGAAACCAAGATATAACATTGCACCTTCTCAAGAAATTCTCGCTGTCATTGATAAACCACAAATGCTGAAATGGTGTTATTCACCATCGTGGGCTAAAAAGCCAATGAACTTGATTAATGCTCGTTCGGAAACATTGAAAGAAAAACCATCATTTAGAGAAGCCAAAAGATGTGTGATTGTTGCTGATGGCTGGTATGAATGGAAGAAGGAGGCTCAGAGTAAAACACCCTTTTACCATCATTTAAATGGACAGGTATTTCATTTTGCAGGACTATATAATTCAGAAGGTTGTTTGATTGTTACAACAGAAGCTTGTTCAAAACTTTCACACGTACATCACAGAATGCCAGTTTTACTTGAAGATTTGGAAATTAGAGATTGGTTAGGAGGAAAAGATGTCTTTGCATCACCCCTTTCAAATCTTATACATACATATCCTGTCACAAAATATGTAAATAATCCAAGAAACGACGACGAGAATTGCAGCAAAGAGTTAACATAATCTGTGTAACCTATTTTCATTTCAACATTATGCTGTTCAACCTAATTCTCAATCTCCACATGGAAAGTGATGGAAGGATGGTCAGGATGAAAAAGGCAAACACATTATATCAAGTTGGTGGATAGCTGGTAGTTATGTTGTATACTTTTTTTACATCACTAAATAAGAGGAAACAATGAACAAAAAACGGTTATTCATTACATTACTTATAGCCATATCTTCTGCCTTACTCGGATCCGAAACTACTAAGTACGTTCGATATACATATCAAGGTCAAGAATCCTACGGAATCCTGGAAGGAGAAACTGTACGAGAGTTGGACGGGGATATTTTCTCTGCGTCGACTCCTAGTGGAAAAACCCTAAAACTCTCCGAAGTTCACCTTCTAGCACCCTGTAAACCGTCAAAGGTCATCGCTGTGGGCCTAAACTATCGCAGCCATATTGGTAACAGGCCAGTACCTGAGTATCCCGGTCTTTTTGCCAAGTACCCTTCCTCAATCATTGGGCATGAAGAAAGCATTATAATGCCTTCAGACGCCACAGACTTGCATTATGAAGGTGAACTGGTAATTGTGATTGGAAAGAAAGCGAAAAATATTTCTGTGTCTGAAGCACCTAACTACATATTTGGCGTCACAGCTGGGAACGACGTGAGCGAGCGGAAGTGGCAACAAGCTGATTTGCAGTGGTTGAGAGCAAAAGCTTCAGATACATTTGGTCCAGTAGGGCCTGCAATTGTCACAGGATTAAATTATAATGACCTACTGCTCCAAACACGCTTAAACGGTGACTTACGGCAGTCAGAGCGCACGAAAGACCTGGTTTACAATGTTGAAACAATTGTTAGTTACATCAGCCGTTACGTTACCCTCCACCCAGGGGATCTCATTTTTACAGGAACGCCTGGATCAACAAAACCGATGAAACCTAATGACATTGTAGAAATTGAATTGGAAGGTGTTGGAGTTCTCCGGAACAAAGTGGTTGTATCACAATAATAGCAAGTAGATCAAAATATAATTCTTAGGGGAAATTACATTTCAATAATACACATGCATAATTGGGTACTATACTAATGAATCCTATAATAAGAAGCGTAACCATGAAAAAACTAAAAACAATTGGCTTCATTCTTTGTTTGTTGGTGTCTGTTTTTCCTATTCAGGCACAGCAAACCTTGATCCGTGCTGGTCGGCTCATTGATACACACAAGAAATCGAGCAAAAAAAATGTAGATATTCTGGTGGAGGGAAACCGGATTATCAAAGTCGGGAAAACACTAAAATCTAATTCAGCCACCGTTATTGATTTGAGCGACAAGACAGTGTTGCCAGGACTAATTGATGGTCACACACACATCTGCTTAACCCCTGATTATAGTAGTAATCCACCAGTTCTTTATAAAACAAATACTTACCGCACCATGGAAGCCTATAAAGCGGCTAAACGAATACTGAATTCAGGTTTTACTACGATAAGAGATGTTGATAATGAGGGTGCAGATATGGCGGACATCGCTGTCCGTGATGCAATTAACGAAGGTATGTTTGTTGGGCCCCGGATATTTGTATCTGGCTGGGCCATCAGCATCACCGGCGGGCACATGAATCTTACCGGTTTGCGACCATCTATAGATAAGAAAGTCGAACAGTTAGCCATCATTGCCGATAATTCTGATGATATGGTCGCTGCGATTCGTGATCAGCGTAAATCTGGAGTGGACTTTATAAAAATATATGCCACAGGGACATTGAGGCATATCAATCGAGAAACCTTGGAACCCCTATCTCAGCTAAGCACAGAAGAAGTTGAGATTATGGTGAATGAAGCGCGCAGGTGGAATATGGATGTGGCCGCCCACGCCTATGGTGGTACCGGCGCATATCATGCTGTAAAAGGTGGCGTTCACAGTCTTGAGCACGGATTGTTTCTGGATGACAAAACAGTGGAACTTATGGTCCAAAACGGAACATTTTGGTGCCCGACTATGACTGTTTATTTCCCAGATGAAGACGCAAGTGAAGCGGATATTCGATTTCATAATCGTATTGTAGCCGAACATAAAAAATCCTTTAAGCTTGCCATGGATAAGGGAGTAAAAATTGCATTTGGTACGGATATTGGTTCCATGCCTCATGGAGAAGGTTGGCGCGAAATGGAACTCATGGTCGAGTATGGAATGTCACCCATGGATGTGATCCATTCTGCCACAGTAATGGGTGCCAAGTTGCTTCGAAAAAACCACGAGCTAGGTCAGATAAAAGAAGGCTATTTTGCTGATATTATTGCTGTTGATGGAAATCCGGATGACGATATTAAAAAATTTAGATCCGTAAATTTTGTGATGGTGAATGGTACTATTGTAAAAAATAATTAAAATCAATAACCACAAGACTTTCTATTTATCTCCAATATAGACAGGTTCAAATTTCTGCCTGGCCATAGAGCTGCTATCTTCTCAACCATCTATCTCAATTGGTGATTGAATAAACGGAATTATGCATAGGCACACTATTAAGATAACCGGAACGGTTGTAGGATTGGTCTTAAGGTTATTTTTTTTCTTTTGTTTGGGTTATAATCTTTTACCAGCACAGACGAGAGTCTTTAAACCTCATCTATATGGCTACTTGGGAACTGATGAAAGTTTAACAGCATCTGCGACTGTTGGCGATTTGGATGGGGACGGTGATCTGGACATTTTAATCGGGAACGGGCGGCACTGGGCCGAACAAAACTATATTTTCTATAACACCGGCCGGGGTTTTTTTCGTAGAGCCGTTCGACTGGGTGAGGAATTAAACACCACTTATGTAGTACCAATCGCCGATCTGGACAATGATGGTGATTTGGATGTGGTGGTGGGCAATGATCGCATTCAGAACATGGTTTTCAAGAATGACGGTAAAGGGCACATGGTGTTTGATCACTATTTTGGATATTCTGAATCAAATACACGAGGTTTATGCCTGGCAGATTTGAACAGTGACAATTTTGTTGATATAGCTGTAGCGAACCGCCGCTCTCAAAATTTCATCTATTTGAACAATAGGAAAGGAGAGTTTAGTTCTTCACAACCTTTTGGGTTGGCTGATGAAGCGACTATTGCTATTGCTTCGGCAGACATGAATAGGGATGGCCACCAAGATTTGATCCTGGCTAACCGAAACGCCCAGCCCAATAAAATATATTTTGGTCCTAAGTTTATTAATCATGGAACATATGGAACAGGTAAAGATGAAACACGGGATTTGGCAATCAGTGACATGAATGGGGATGGGCATATGGATATTGTAACCGCAAATATTGGACAGAAGAATGTTGTCTATTACGGCAATTCGAAAGGAGAATTTTTGAAATCCCGAAGTTTTGGGAGTGAATTAGATGCGACCTATTCTATAGACTTGGGCGACCTTGACCTAGATGGTGACATTGATATTGTGGTTGGTAATGCAGGGGGAATAAATCACTATTTTTTGAGTAATGGAACAAACTTTAATCAATATGAATTCGGCTCAATTGAAAATGTAACCTATGGGGTGTCCGTAGGAGATCTTAATGGGGATAACTACCCAGACATTGTTACTGCAAACTCAGGGAGTCAGAACATTATTTATCTTAACCAACCAGCAAACAATTTGGATCGATAGTTTATTAATTAGTCCAGTATCGGCGATTTCGTTGTTAATTTTCTGTCGGCAGCTTTCCTGGTAATATCTTAAAATGATTTATTGATTACAGTATGACAACTTTCCAAACAAGACATCTAGGCTCCAGTAATAACGAAGCAGCTGAAATGCTGGCGGTACTGGGATTTGAGAATAGAGAAAAATTTATTGAACAAGTTTTACCTCAATCCATCCGATGGAAAAACAAACTTACTGATCCAAGCCCCCTATCAGAGACCGAGGTATTGGAATTATTGGCTCAAATTGCTAGGGAAAACCGTCCAGGAAAATGCTACATTGGTCAGGGCTACTATAATTCTACCACGCCGCCGGTGATCCGGAGAAACATTCTGGAAAATCCTGCTTGGTATACAGCTTACACACCTTATCAGGCGGAGATCTCCCAGGGGCGGCTGGAGGCGCTCCTGAACTATCAGACCTGCGTCAGCGATCTCACCGGTCTGCCTTTGGCCAACGCTTCTCTTCTGGATGAAGCCACCGCCGCCGCAGAGGCTATGACCATGTTCCACCGTGCCCATAATAAAGGGTCTGTTTTTCTGGTGTCGGACAATTGCCATCCCCAGACTGTGGCAGTCATTAAGAGCCGGGCCGAACCACAAAACGTTGAAGTAAAAGTTTTACCCCACAGTGACTTCAGTTTTGATGAAACTGTTTTTGGGGCCCTCATACAGTACCCCGACACCTCCGGCGCCATCCACCATGTCAGCGATCTCTGTAAGTCAGCCCACGAGGCCGGCGTCTTTGTCTGTGCCGCCACAGACCTTATGGCGTTAACTCTTCTGAAACCGCCGGGAGAGTTCGGCGTCCACGCCGCCGTAGGGAACAGCCAGCGATTTGGCGTGCCTTTAGGTTACGGCGGGCCTCACGCCGCATTCTTTGCAACTTCAGAAAATTTCAAACGGCTCATGCCCGGCAGGATTATCGGTGTTACGGTGGACGCCCGGGGAAACCGCTCTCTCCGGATGGCCCTCCAGACACGGGAGCAGCATATCCGGAGAGACAAGGCCACCTCCAACATCTGCACTTCCCAGGTGCTCCTGGCTGTTATGGCCAGCATGTATGCTGTCTACCACGGTCCCGAGGGACTGAAACAGATTGCTGAAAAAATTCACAAAAATGCCGGAATCCTTTTCCATTCCTTGAAAAAGGCCGGTCTTGAGGTGACAGACAGACCGTTTTTTGATACCGTCCGGTTTGTGCCGAAAAAAGGGTGGGAGGCAAAGACCACAAAGAAGGGGATTTCCATCAGGGAATTCGATGACGGGTCCGTGGCCGTCTCGGTAGATGAGACCACAACGGGAGTAGATGTCGTCGATTTGCTGGAATGCTTCGGGGCGTCGCTCACGGAAACGGAGCCTGCTCCCCTCCCCGGTGATCTGACTCGGAAATCATCTTACATGGATCATCCGGTGTTTAACAGCTATCATACGGAAACGGAACTGCTGAGGTACATCCGCCATTTGGAGACCAAAGATTTTTCTCTAGTGGACGGTATGATCCCCCTGGGGTCGTGCACCATGAAGCTCAACGCCACCGCACAGATGGAGTCGCTGTCGCAGCCCGGTTTTGCCAACTTGCACCCTTTTGCCCCGGCTGAAGACGCCAGGGGTTATGCATCCCTCATAGGCGATCTTACAAACTGGCTTTGTGCTGCCACCGGCTATTACGATATTTCTTTTCAGCCCAACTCCGGCGCCCAAGGGGAATACACGGGGCTCCTGGTGATTCGGGCTGCTCACCAGGATAATGGCAATGACCAAAGAAAAGTCTGCCTCATTCCTTCCTCGGCCCACGGGACCAACCCCGCCAGCGCCATTATGGTTGGTATGGACGTGATCGTGGTGAATTGTGATGACAGTGGCAACATCGACAAAACAGACCTTACTACCAAGGCCGAAGAGGCTGGAGATAAGCTGGCCGCCTGCATGATTACCTACCCGTCCACTCATGGCGTTTTCGAGGAGGGGATCAAAGAAATTTGCGACGTCATTCACGCTCATGGTGGGCTGGTTTATCTGGATGGTGCTAACATGAACGCCATGATAGGGCTCAGTCGCCCGGCCGATCTCGGTGCCGATGTGTGTCACTTGAACCTCCACAAGACATTTGCCATTCCACATGGCGGTGGCGGACCGGGAATGGGCCCCATTGGCGTTACCGAAGAGTTGGCACCGTTCCTGCCAGGGCATCCGGTGGTAGAATGTGGCGGTGATAAAGCCATCGGCTCGGTGTCGGCATCTCCTTACGGCAGCGCTTCCATCCTTACCATCTCTTATGCCTACATGGCCCTGTTAGGGGCTGAAGGGTTGACCCGATCCACGGAAACTGCCATCCTCAACGCCAATTACATTGCCAAAGGGCTGGAGGAGTATTACCCTGTTCTGTACCGGGGTGCCAACGGACTGGTAGCCCATGAATTTATTCTGGACCTGAGGCCCTTTCGCAGGAGCGCCAACATCACGGAAGAGGATGTGGCCAAGCGCCTCATGGATTTCGGTTTTCACGCCCCAACCATGAGCTGGCCCGTCCCCGGCACCATGATGGTGGAACCGACGGAGAGTGAATCTAAGGCGGAGCTGGATCGATTTGTGGAAGCCATGATCACCATCCGCCGAGAGATCAGCGACATTGAATCAGGTAAGCTGGACAAAGAAGACAACCCCTTGAAAAACGCCCCTCACACCGTCCAGATGGTGACTGACGACGATTGGAGCCACCCCTACTCCAGGGGAAAGGCAGCCTATCCGGTGCCCGGATTAAAGCAGAGGAAATTTTGGCCCGCCGCCGCTCGCGTAGACAACGCCTATGGCGACCGGAACCTGGTCTGCACTTGCCCTCCTGTGACAGCGTATACTGAATTGTCCTAACAGTTTGTTCGATCCTGTTCTATGGAACTGATCTATTATCTCATCATCATCAGCGCCCTAGTGGGGGAATACCTGCTCTCCACCGTCAGCGCTGTCCTTAACATGAATAGTATCACCGATGAGGTGCCAGAAGAATTCAAAGGTGTTTACGATTCTGAACAATATGCCCGGTCCCAGGCCTACCTGAGAGCCAGGACCCGGTTTGGCCTTGTTTCCGGCACATTTAGTTTGCTGCTGTTGCTCATTGTGATCCATATTGGTCTATTCGGTTTTCTGGATGGTTTTGTCCGGGCTCAAACCACCCAGCCCCTCCTGGCGGGGCTCCTCTTTTTCGGTATCATTTTTATTATAATCGATCTCATCAATATTCCTTTTTCTCTTTACAGCACCTTTGTTATTGAAGAAAAATTTGACTTCAACCGAACCACGCCGAAGACTTATATCATAGATAAACTGAAAGGATATCTTCTCACCGCCGTTTTGGGTAGTGCTGTCGTGGCGCCTATCCTCTATTTCTTTGACGTCTTCGGGGCCAGCGGCTGGTGGATCGCCTGGATAGCAGTGACCCTATTTACCGTGGCCGTTCAGCCCCTGTTTGTTCACGTCATTGCTCCCATGTTCAACAAATTCACGCCTCTGGAAGCGGGGGAACTCCGTTCTGCCATCGAGGCTTATTCGGAAAAGGTGAACTTCCCCATCGCCCGCATCGACGTCATGGATGGAAGTCGCCGGTCAGCCCACTCCAACGCCTACTTCAGTGGCCTGGGGAAGAGCAAGCGGGTGGCCCTTTTTGACACTCTTCTGGAAAAGCACACTACGGAGGAGATCGTTTCCGTTGTGGCCCACGAGGTGGGACACTTCAAGAAAAAACATATCATCATGGGCACAACGCTCGGCGTGCTTCAGATGGGTATCATGCTCTTTATCTTTAACCTCATCATGAGCGATTCTGCTCTCTTCGCTGTCTTTGGTGTAAATCAGGTCTCTGTTCATGCCGGGATGGTCTTTTTCGCTATGCTCTATGCACCGGTGAGTCTGGTGACATCCATCTTTACCACGGCCCTGAGCCGCCGGAATGAGTTCCAGGCTGACGGCTATGCTTTAGAAACGACACGGAACCACGAGGCGCTGGTGAGTATGCTGAAAGGCCTTGCCATCAGCAACCTTTCTCACCTGACGCCTCATCCGCTCACTGTTTTCCTTTCTTACAGCCATCCGCCCGTGCTGAAACGCATTGCGGCCGTGTCTCCCGTATAAGAGAGAAGTCTTTTAACAGTTGGCCTGAAAAGGTTATACTTGTTAGAGGTAGCTCTCAATGAATCTGCATTATGACACATTCGGTCAGATTACTGTTGACGATCAGCTCTATCCTCACGACGTGGTTGTAGATAGGAAGTCCGTCGTAAAACGGCTGAAGAAAAACAGCAAGCACCTCCGGTCCCAGTACGGCCACACTCCTCTGGGTCCTGATGAAAATATTCCGTGGGAGTGTGAAGAACTGGTCATCGGCACAGGTTTCTATGGCAGTCTACCGGTCACCGATGAGGTGGTCCGGGCGGCTGAAAAGAAAAATGTAGAACTGAAGATGATGAAAACAGTGGAGGCGTGCCGTTATCTTATGGAGACTGATACCGATGCTAACGCTGTGCTGCACGTTACCTGCTGACCTGAGCACCGGGGAACGAGTACATCACCCACTATGAGGGAGGGTTTGCGCAATCTTAAGCCAATCTTTATAAACGGATTATTCTTTCTAAGACAATATGACTGATCCGGAAAAGCCGTCTCTGGAAAATCTTGTTGAAAGCGGTATTATTGATGTTGAATCCCTTCATCCCGGCGGTATGGTTGTCACCGAAGAACTGGCTGAATTGTGCTGCGTGAATGAAAACACCCTTTTGCTGGATGTGGCTTCCGGTACGGGGGAGAGTGCCTGTTTTCTGGCGGAAAAGTACGGCTGTACCATTACGGGGATCGATGCTTCAGAAGCTCTGGTTCAACATGCCACTGAGAAGGCTAGGGCACGGGGTTTCCGAATCGATTTTCGGGTGGGAGATGCGCACGATCTGCTTTTTGATGAGAACAGATTCGATGTGGTTATCTCTGAATGTACTACCTGTGTACTGGACAAAGAGCGGGCTATTGCCGAAATGGTGCGTGTAACAAAGCCCGGCGGCTATGTTGGCATACATGACATATGTTGGCAGGATGACACTCCTGAAAAAATGAAGATCAGGCTTGAGGAGATAGAAGGTGAAAAACCGGAGACACTGGAAAGTTGGGCGGACCTGTTCAGACAAGCGGGACTGGTGAATTGTGAAAGTATCGACAGATCTGCATTGATCCCTGTCTGGATAAGATCATCAAAAAAGAATTTAGGGTGGAAGGGTCAATGGAATATCGCAAAAACCGTTTACAGGAGATGGGGTTTAAACGGCCTCATGACAGTTTGGGCATCGCAACGTATATTTTCAAGCAGGCATACAGGGTATGGAATCACTGTAGGCCGTAAAGGGTGAGAGCAAAATTGAACTACATATCGTTAAACTCAATAACAGGAGTCTACAAGATGACAAATAAATCCTTTCCAATTCATCATTCACTTTCTCGATTATTTTTGTTGTTGGTAGCGTTATTGATTGCTGCCCCGGTTAAGGGTAAGGTCAAATGGACTGCCAACAAAAAAGCTGTTGTGGCTTCTGTCGAAAAACATAAAAAAGAACTAACCGGCATCAGTGACAATATCTGGTCTTATGCAGAATTGGCGTTGGTGGAGCATCAATCTTCCAGGGCACTTTCTGATTATGCTGAGAAAAATGGATTCAAAGTTGAGCGGGGCGTGGCTGGGATGCCCACTGCCTTTGTAGCTACTTACGGATCAGGGAAACCCCGCATTGGTATTCTTGGAGAGTTTGATGCCAACGCCGGGATCTCTCAAAAAGCACAGCCCACAAAGGAAGCACGGATTACAGGCGCACCAGGGCACGGTTGTGGTCACAATCTTTTCGGTACAGGCAGTCTGGGCGCCGCCATTGCCATTAAGGAGCTTATGGAAAAGAAAAAACTGAAAGGGACTGTTGTCTTTATTGGCACCCCTGCAGAGGAGACAATATTTGGGAAGACTTATATGGCTAGGGCGGGCCTTTTCGATGATCTGGATGTCTGCATGGATTGGCACCCCGGTGATAATCTGGAAGCCAGTACTCAAAGCAGTAAAGCGCTGGTGGACTTCAGAGTAAAGTTTTATGGAAAGGCGGCTCATGCCTCGGCGGACCCTTGGAATGGGTTTAGTGCAGTTGATGGCTTGGAACTCTATACCACCGGCATGAACTATTACAGAGAGCATATACGACCAACTGCAAGAATTCATTATCATATTGAAACTGCCGGCGATGTTGTCAATGTTGTACCTGAACATGCGCAGATCTGGACGCGAGTTCGGGAGAATGACAGGGGAAACCTGAACGTGGTATATGAACGGGTAAAGAAAATTGCTGAAGGTGCAGCCATGATGGCTGAAGTGGATTATTCTATTGAACTGATCTCAGGAATATATGAGATTCAACCCAACCGAACAGGAGCAGCGGCTTTACTGAAAAATATGGAGCTGTTGGGTCCCATCGACTACTCAAAGGATGAACTTAAGTATGCCAAGACGATCCAGCGGGAAACAGACAAACCGGAAGATGGAATGGACGCAGATATCGAACCCTTGCGAGAAACCTTGCCAGCGCAGGGTGGATCAACGGATGTAGGCGATGTGAGTCAGATCATTCCTGTTGTACGTGCCCGCGTTACCGCCGCCCCTAAAGATGTGCCGTGGCACTCCTGGGCGGTTGTGGCCTGCACTGGTATGTCAATCGGTCACAAGGGGATGCTTTTTGCAGCCAAATCTCTTAGCATGACCATGGTGGATCTCTTTGAAAATCCTCAGCTTGTTAAAGAGATAAAAGCTGAGTTCAAGGAAAGAAAAGGGGATAAGGTCTACAAGGCAATGATACCTGATGGTCCTCCTCCTGTTCCTCAGAATTGAGTTTGGTGCACTTTTCAATGACTGATATTGCCAGAAAAGTATCCCGGTTTAACCTTTTGGTGTTGTTGAGCATTTTTCTTGCTTGTACTCAATCGCCTGATTCGAGGCGGCTGGAAACAGTCTCAATGCTTGGAGCAGAACTCTATTCTGACAACGGCGGTGACAGTCTCTTGATGGGAATAGAAACCAGGCTGTCGGCGGAACCGAACAACCTCTCCACTCTCATGGAGAAAGGATCGGTGCTTGAAGGGTTAAGGCGGTACAGAGAAGCCGTAGAAGTTTACACACAATGTCTGTTGCTCAGTCCTGAATCGCCGGAAATTTTGAGACGACGGGGGCAGCGGTACATTACTCTTAGAAAACTGGACAGTGCCACTGCCGATCTGGAGCTGACAGCCAGGCGCCACACCTTTGTGAAGGCTGAAAATCTGAAGTACACGGAAAACCTCAACTGGGCCATTTGGTATTACCTTGCTTTGACCTACTACCTTAAAGCGGATTTCGAAAAAGCGTTGACAGCTTTTCAAAAAAGTTATGATTATTCTGCTGACAATGTATCTCTTCTTGCATCTGTGAACTGGGTCCACAATTGTCTCAGAAGATTAGGCCGATCGAATGAAGCCAGACAAGTGGTAGAGCCTATCAAAGAGGATATGGGGTATTCAGGGAATTACTATAAGTGCATCCTTGTCTACAACGGTACCAAAACAGAGTCAGAAACAATCAATTATAATATAGCTAAGGATTTTGAAATGTGTACTGTTGGATACGGCATGGCAAACTTCCATTGGGTGAATGGGGACAGAAAGACTGCCCTGGAAATTTTTAGGAAAATCGTGGCTGAGGAAACTTGGCAAGCGAATGGATTCTTGGCAGCCGAAGCTGAATTAAGCAAAATACAATAATCTTAGAGGGAAAAATGATGAAAAAAATCATAGCTGTCCAAATTATGCTGCTCATGCTGGGGACCGTCATATCCTGCAATAAGAGCAGTGATGTGAGTATCATGAACAGTCATTCCAGTCTTGTGGAGCTATACCATGACTGGCGTGCCTTTCAAGGAGATTTGTTCACAGACGGAGTCCCCGATTACAGTGATGAACGGATGAAAAAGCAGTATGATGAGTTTCCTGTATACAAGAACCGGTTGGCTAATTTTGATACCACCGGCTGGTCCATTCCCCACCGCATTGATTATCATCTAGTGCTGGCCGAAATGAATGGCCTGGATTTTGACCACAGGGTGATCAAGCCGTGGAAAAGGAGCCCTGCTTTTTATGGCATTATATGGGATTCCCAGAGTGATACACCAGCCCATGAAGGATCTGTCGCGCATGGCCTTGTTGAACTGTGGGAATATGATTATCCCCTGTCTGATGCCGATATAATAAAACTTACTCAAGGGTTACGAACAGTGTCTCCATTTCTGGTACAGGCAAAGATCAATCTCACAGGCAACGCCCGTGATCTGTGGCGCGGCGGCATTCATCGAATGGAATCACAGTCCAGAACATTGGCTGATCTTTTAGATAAAACTATGGATACCTCAGAAATATTAACAGCAGCCATCAATGATGCAAAAATTGCCACTGATGATTTTATCACTTGGCTGGAAACAAAACTGTCTTCCAAACAAGGCAAATCAGGAATTGGAATCGACAATTATAACTGGTATCTGAAAAACGTTCACTTGGTACCTTACAGCTGGAAAGAGATTGAGACTATGATGCGCCGAGAGCTGGTACGGGCCCACTCTTCTCTAAAACTGGAAGAGCACCGCAATCAAGATCTTCCCCCTTTGATTCCCATGACAAGTAAAGAAGAATATGACAAAAAAACGCATGCGTCCGTTACAGAATTTATTTCTCTGTTGGAAGATAGGGATATTGTCTCCATGGAAGATTATATGGACCAGGCCCTTAGGGAACGAATCAGTCCTTACAGCCCTATTGAACCCAGGGAATTTTTTTCTGAGGTGATATTTCACGACCCAATGGTCATGCGCACCCATTTTTACCACTGGTTCGATTTGGCACGTATGCGTGATGAACCTCATTCAAGCCCAATCAGAAGCAACCCGTTGTTATACAACATCTGGGATAGCCGATCTGAAGGGCTGGCGACTGGAATGGAAGAAATGATGATGCACGCGGGGCTGTTTGATCATCACCCTCGGGCACGAGAATTGTTCCATATTCTTCTGGCTCAGCGGGCTGCACGAGCGTTGGGTGATTTGATGATGCACGCCAACAAATGGGATATTAATCAGGCAGTGGACTTTACTTCCAGAAACACACCTAGAAACTGGCTTAGACAAGATGGTAGGACAGTGGTTTTTGAACAGCACCTGTATCTGCAGCAACCCTCTTATGGGACAACCTATCTTGTAGGAAAGATCCAAATCGAATCGCTGATGACCGACCGGGCAATAGAGTTAGGAGAAGCATTTACTTTAAAAGGATTCATGGATGAAATAAACCAGGTAGGACTCATACCCGCCTCCATGATGCGGTGGGAAATGACAGGCAGTGTTGAACATCTGCGCGGTATAAAGTGATGACAGCACGCTTTATTTCTTACGATAGTATTGAAGTAAGGACAGAGAATTTGGACATGCTATATAAAGCAGGGACATCTTTGTCTGTAATATTAGCGGCATTTATTGTTTCATGTTCTCCTTATCCTCTTCCGCCTGAAACTCGAGTCGATGATGTTGTTGAAGAAATGCATGGGCTATCAATTCCTGATCCCTATCATTGGCTGGAAGATCGTAAGACTCTTGAAACTCAAAATTGGATAAATAAACAGAACAAATATGCTGAGGAGGTTGTTGGTGATACTCCTCATCGTAATTACGTTGAAGAAAGGCTTCGAGAACTTATGGATATTGCAGTGACTCCATTGCCTAAAGAAGCAGGGAACTATGAATATTTTTCAATGCGCCGTCAGGGTGATGATTTGCCGATTATCTTCCGAAGACCATTGCCTGAAGATGAAGAAACACGAAAGATGCCTATTAATCCTTCGGAAGACTTCGAGATAGTGCTGGATCCACATGGTATGAGTCCTGAGAACACAACACGTTTCTCTATTGTCACCTTTAATAAAAAGGGCAATCTTATGATATATAACGAACGTGATGGTGGAGAAGATGAATTAAGAATACGTGTTCGAGATGTGGATTCAGGTGTCGATTTACCTGATAGCTTGCCACGATTTTTATATAGTACTATATCTTTCTCCCATGATCAAAGAGGCTTCTATTACGTTAAGCGATCACGAAAAATTGGTCCTAGAGTGATGTACCATGAGTTGGGGACAGAACATGCCAAAGATAAGCTGATTTTTGGAGAAGGTTACGGTCCGGAACAATTTATTAATGTTAAGCAGGTCGACGAGGGACGCTATCTTATCTTTACAGTACAGTACGGTTGGTCCAAATCGGATATTCTTTTTCAGGATATGGAAAAAAATGGGCCTATTAGAACTATAGTAGATGATATCAATGCCCGTTTTTATACAAGTTTCATAGATGGTGAACTATATATACGTACAAACTACAGGGCTGATAAGAATCGTTTGTTGGCAATTAATCTTGACGATCCTGATAAAATAAATTGGCGTGAGGTAATCCCAGAGGATAAAAATGTGATGGAAAACTTTGTAAAGATCGATGACAAGTTTTATGTCACTTATCTATACAATGGCAGTAATCAGATCAAAGTTTTCGAACAGGACGGCACTTTTTCCGGGGGAATTTTTGTTCCGGAGTTTCATCGCGCATCAATAAGAGCCGGAAAGGATAAAGACGCTTTTGTTACTATTGTATCCTTTACTACTCCGGAAACAACATACAGAATTGATCTGGACACTGGTGAAAGAATGATCTGGGATCAACACCAAATTGACTGGTCTCCTGAAAATATTGTCGTTGAACAAGTTTGGCGAAATTCTAAAGATGGCACACATGTGCCAATGTGGGTTGTGCATCACAAAGATGTGCAATTGAATGGGAAAAATCCCACATGGCTGTCCGGTTATGGTGGGTTCTATGTGGCTCGTAAACCGAGTTTTAGTCCCACTGTGGCATTGTGGTTAGAGTTGGGAGGGGTTTACGCATTAGCCACCCTTCGCGGTGGAAGTGAGTTTGGGGAATCTTGGCATCGTGACGGCATGTTGTTGAACAAGCAACACGTGTTTGATGATTTTATTTCAGCTGCTGAATTCCTTATAGATAAAGGTTATACCAACCCTGACAAACTTGTCATCCAGGGAGGAAGTAATGGTGGTCTTTTGGTCGGCGCTGCATTAACTCAGCGTCCCGAACTCTTCCGAGCGGTTTTATGTGACTTTCCTGACGTTGATATTTTGCGATTCCCGTGGTACACGATGAGTAATAATGCTCCAGCCCTCTTGGAATACGGTAATTCGAAGATACGGGAACAGTTCGAAGCGATTAGAAAATACTCACCTTATCAAAATGTTAGGACTAACACGGCGTATCCGGCGGTCATGTTCTCTACAGGGGATTTGGATACTCGGGTGCCTCCTTCGGCTGCTTTTAAAATGGCTGCTAGACTTCAGGCATATACAATATCTGGTTTCCCGATTATTCTTCGATATCATCATAAGGCTGGCCACGCTGCTGGCCGAGGATTGTCATTTAGCCGGAGGATTCTTGATACAGCTATGAAATTCACATTTGTAGTTCAACAACTTGATGTTCAAATGACCTTTGATTAGAAATCAATCCATGATCAATCTTTTTCAAGTTCTCAACCACACTATCGTTTATTATTAATCAATTTGGATGGAGGAGACCATTAATGAAGACTGTTAACTTTGTCCTCTCGATCTGTCTTTTATTACTCATTGTATTTCTATTTATTACTGATTATCACCTGAGTTCAAATTCGCCTAAGGATTTAACAGGAAATGATTATGCGCGGGCAGAGCAATTTCTTCCCTGGAATACATACAATATGGTTTCTGGAGATGAAGTTGTTCCTCGGTTCTTGGAAGATGGCCGATTTTGGTTCCGCAGTCATACGGAATCGGGACATGAGTTTGTTCTGGTGGATCCTGCAACAAAAAATCGAGAAGTTGCATTCGACCATGACCGTTTGGCTGCGGGTCTTTCAGCTTTAACGGATACTACTTATGAAGGCCACAAACTTCCGTTCAGAGAATTCAGATTCTTGGAAAGAGAGAATTCAATACAATTCTTTATATCTGATTCAATCCGTTGGACTTGCAACACTTCAAGTTACGAGTGTTTATCCCCCGACACAGTGCATAAGCGTCAAGTCTGGGAAAGGCCCTCACCTGATGGACAATGGTTGGTGTTTGAGAGAGATGAGAATCTTTGGACTCGCAATGTTATAAGTGGTAAAGAAAAACAACTTAGTTTGGATGGAGAAAATGATTATGGCTATGGTGTTGTTCCTGAGGGGTGTTGTCAGGAAATCACAAATCGTCGCCGTGGACGAAAATTGTCTCCAAGACTTAAATGGTCTCCAGATTCACGCCGAATTGTTGCTCATCGTTATGATGAGAGAAACGTTAAGCGGTTGCATCTATTAGAAGCGGCAGATGGACGCCCGATGCTTCATTCTTATGCTTATGCAATGCCCGGTGATTCAATTATTCCCACAGCTGAAGCTTGGATATTTGATATCCAAGCGGGAGTTTCAAGACAAGTAGATGTGGAACCTCAGCCTGGTGGTTTTACTAGCAATGACACAGTTTATAGTGTTGTACAGTGGACATCAGATTCAAAAAGACTTTTCTATACGACAAGGAGCAGAGATTATAAAACTTATCGTCTGTATAATGTAGATGCTCGGACTGGTCAAGCTACACAAGTTTTAGAAGAGGTTGGTTCAACCTATGTTGAGCTAAATCAATTTACTCGCTATCGCCCGGCCTGGCGTGTTATGGGCAACGGCTCAGAATTTATATGGTGGTCTGAGCGAGATGGCTGGGGGCATCTATATCTTTATGACGGATCTGGCAAACTCAATAATCGCATTACATCAGGAGCTTGGCTGGTTACGGATGTGATTCATGTTGATGAAGATGAACGTAAAGTCTATTTCACTGCGGTTGGTAAAGAAGAAGTTGGCAACCCATATTACCAGTATTTATACAAAATCAACTTGGATGGCTCAGATTTGCAATTACTTTCACTAGAAAATGCCGCCCACACAATCAAGCCGTTTCCTTCAGGAAAATTGTTTATTGATCAGTATTCCACACCGGATGCTCCTCCAATTGCTGTGGTTAGATCTTCAAATGGAGAAATAATTCTTGAATTTGAATCAGGCAATATATCACGGCTTGAAAAAGCTGGATGGAAACCACCTGTGACATTTAATGCAAAGGGCAGGGATGGTGTAACGGACGTTTATGGGTTACTTTGGTTTCCATCTGATTATGATGTCGCAAAAAGCTATCCCATTATTGATTATATCTACCCCGGGCCTCAAGTAGGCTCCGTGTCATTCTATACGTTTTCAGCAAATGGACGAGGCAATGCAAGAGCGCTAGCTGAATTGGGCTTTATTGTTTTTGCAGTGGATGCTTTTGGCACACCATTTAGGTCTAAATCATTTCATGATTTTTATTATGAAAATATGAGAGACAATGGACTGCCTGATCATATTTCGGCAATTAAACAGCTTGCCGCACGCTATCCTCAAATGGATTTGGATCGTGTGGGAATATTCGGTCATTCTGGAGGTGGTTTTTCATCGACAGATGCAATCTTTAGCTATCCAGACTTCTTTAAAGTGGCAGTATCCGGTGCTGGTAACCATGACAATCGCGGATATCACTTTGCATGGGGTGAAAAATATCAGGGTTTATTGGCGAAACGAGAAGATGATACGGACAGCTACGATAGTCAAGCGAACCAGAATATTGCCAATAATCTGCAAGGTAAATTGTTACTTCATTATGGTACTCTGGATGACAATGTTCATCCTAATATGACTCACAGAGTTATAGAAGAACTCATAGAAAACAACAAGGATTTTGACATGTTTGTTCTTCCTAATCGTAACCACTCATATGCTAATGAGCCATATGTTCTTCGAAGAACGTGGGATTATTTTGTTGAGCATTTGTTGGAGGTAGGTCCTCCTGAGGAATACCGACTATCCGAACCTTCTGAAGAATATAAACTTATGAGAAGTCGCCGATAGAGCGATCTCTTGAGTTTTGTTGTTCATGTTTGCTAAATACTTACATGATGTATCTTTGAATAACGGTCCTGTTCCAATACTATAAAAGGATTTGTGGATGAAATAAACCAGGAAGGGCTCATACCCGCTTCCATGATACTGTGGTAAATGACGAAGGACAATGTACACCTGCATGAATTACTTTATAATTAAAGGCCATATTGAAATGCCTCACTTAAGAAACTTCCTTATCAAAATCAGCATCATTTTTTTCATTGTCTTTTCAGACCTTCTCTTTAGCCAACAAGCTTATCCCGCTGCCAAAACTGGTGGGAACTATATGCATAACTTTTATCTTCCTCCGCCATCGCCCACCAGTCCTCGTTGGCCCGCATGGTCACCGGATGGGCAATCCCTTGCGTTTTCCATGCACGGTTCCGTCTGGCGGATGGCACTGGAAGGGTCTACAGCGATAGAACTGACGAATAATACAACATATGACTCCTCACCTGCCTGGTCCCCTGATGGTAAGTGGATCGCCTATACAGCGGAAAAAGATCATGAGACTATGGATCTCATGCTGTTGAATTTGAAAACTGGGAAATCTTTACCTCTAAAAACAGGTGAACATCTTTATCTGGACCCAGCTTGGTCTCCCGATGGTTCAAAGTTGGCCTACGTATCCACGGAGCCAAATGGATATTATAATATCTATGTTCAAAAGATTCGGAAGGGAAAACCTGTCGGACCCGCCCTTCAAATAACACAAGACAATGCCTATGGGGATAATCGACTCTACTTTGGGGACTACGATCTGCATATCGCGCCTACATGGTCACCAGATGGAAAAGAACTTCTGTTTGTCACTAACCGTGACACACCGCTCGGGTCGGGTGGCATTTGGCGTATGCCGGTGGAAAAAAATGGGATAAAAAAAGCACGACTTATTCATAACGAGCAGACACTCTTTCGTACAAGACCTCACTGGTCACCGGATGGAACAAGATTTCTTTACAGCTCCCATGTTGGAGGGCAGTTCAATCATCTATATTTGCTGCCGTCTGATGGTGGTGAACCCTACAAAATCACATTTGGTGATTGGGATAATTTTCATCCACGCTGGTCGCCTGATGGGACAAAGCTTGTTTATTTAAGTAACGAAGAAGGCCTACCTCAGTTGCACGTAATGAAAACAGTTGGAGGTAAAACAAAAAAGCTGGAAGTAAAAACTAAAGAATGGATTGAACCACACGGGATCCTTCAGGTGATTACAATAGATGGGGAAACAGAAAGTCCAACACCGGCTCGCATCTACCTACAGGCAAGTAACGGCAAGGCCTATGCTCCTGACGGCACCTATCACCGTGTAGGTCGCATGAAGGACCACCTGTTTCATACTGAAGGGACCTTCACAATAGAAGTTCCCCACGGGCCTCTGACAATAGAGGCGGTGAAAGGGTTTGAGTATTACTCAACTAAGGAAACAGTAGAGATTAAAGCTGGGGAAAGATCAAAAGTGACGCTCACCCTCTCACGAATGACCAATATGCCTGCCCGGGGCTGGTACAGTGGCAGTACACACGTCCACATGAATTATGCTGGGGACCTCCACAACACATTGGAGAATTTGATGTTCATGTCTGCCGCAGAAGATCAGTCAGTAGTTAATGAACTTGTGGCCAATAAAGACAACAGAATTCTGGATTACCAATTTTTCACCGGGGAAACTTCTCATCTGTCCACACCTGAACGGGTTTTATTTGTGAGCGAAGAATACAGACCTGCTTTTCACGGACACGTCTATTTTCTGGGTTTGACGGAACATCTTCTCTCCCCTTTTGCTTCAGGATATGAAGGGACGGCCATTTATAGTCTTTATCCGTCCAACACGGATATGCTGCGATTGGCAGGAGAACAAGGTGCCTTCAGGGGTTACGTGCATCCCTACTTTGGTGAAAATGATCCATTGTCAGGTAAGGAACCTTCTCTAGGTGGTGCAAAGTCTTTTCCTGTAGATGTTGCTTTGGGTACCGTGGAAGGGTTGGAAACTACCTATGCTAATCATGCTACCCTTTTGGTTTGGCATCATGTCCTAAACAACGATTTCAAAATTGTTCTGACAGGCGGTGAAGATTCCATCAGTAACCTTTACAGGAGCGCTGTTGTAGGTTCACAGAGATCCTATGTATACCTCGGTGATAAACCACTGACCTACAGCAATTGGTTAGAGGCCCTTCGAGAAGGACGTACTTTCGCCACCAATGGGCCGTTGTTAACATTTACTGTCAATGGTGCCATGCCCGGTGAAGATGTGAGACTACCTCAAAACGGTGGTACAGTAACTTTAAAGGGAGAGGTGCAAAGCATTGTGCCCCTTGATAAAGTGATGATAATGAATAATGGGGAAATTCTGAAAACAGTCCCACTCGATGAAACCGGCTCCAATGCGGTTTTCGAAATAACAGTTGATGTAGATGAGAGCGGTTGGTATACACTCCAGGCTGAAGGGAAAAGGAACACTCTCCCCATAAGCGATCTTTACCCCCAAGCAACCACTAATGCCATTCGTGTTTATGTCGGTGGTGACCCTATCCGTAATATAGAATCAGCTAATTATTTTGTGCGATGGATTGACAGGTTGCTTGCAATGGCTGAAGCGCATCCCGGCTGGCGCACAACAAAGGAGAAAGATCATGTATTGGGTCAGTTCAAGCAGGCACAGCAGGTTTATAAAGAATTGATGAAGTAGCATCCGATTTATGGAGAAAACATCTATGGAAATATCCCGGCGAAAATTTGTAAGAAACATGGGCTTGGGACTGGCCTCTCTAAGTTTGAATGCTAAAGCGCTAGCAAACAATGCGGCTGGAGGATCGGAAGCGCTCCTAATAAATGACAGGAATCATCCTAAACCGGCCCCGAAAGGTTACGACCGTCTTCCGCTGTCTTGGTATCAATCCAGAGTAGCGACACTAATGACAAACCTGCAGAAGGAACAGGTGGATGGAATTCTGTTGGAAAGGGATGTGAATAAAGTTTATTTCTCAGGATGTTTTCGGGGAAGCGGGGAACGGTCAACATGGGTGTTCTTTCCGGTTAAAGAGAAGAATGCTGCCTACTGGTACTCACCAGGGATTGACCGTGATTTGATCACCTCCTGGTGGTGTACTGAGAACGAATATTATTTTTGCTATCCTCATGCCGAAGGGGGATTCCCTAATAGGGGTGAGGTTATAAAAGGAAAAACAGTCAATCTTTTCGGATGGATGCTCAGCCGTCTGCGTCACCGGGGATTTGAAGGGAAAGTGATTGCTACTGATATGCGCTTCGGTGACCAGCAACTGAGAACCGTTTCCAGGGAACTGCCAAACGTCCGGTTCGTGAATATTGATGATGTCTGTCTTGGTATGCGGATAATAAAGACGGCTGAAGAGATTGCACTCACTCAGCGAGCATATCGTTATTTTGATAAGATTCATGCGTTTGCCCGGGATTTCATTCTTGAGAATGGAACAGACACCAACGATTTTGAGATTGGACAAGCGTTGCAGGCATACGGCATCAGTCTGCTCATGAATGATATTTCATACGACGGCAAACCCCACAGTGCTGTTGGGATGGAAGTCACTTCAGAATATGTAAGGGCGGGTGTTTCTACAGCCTATCCGCATCCAAACCAGCTGTTTTATAACCCAGTCAGAAGAGGGGAGCCAGTCTATGTAAATACGGACATTAAACTTGGCGGTTGTGGTGGTGAGGCTTATCGAAATTACCAGATTTACCCTGTATCCAAGCATCAGGAGAAAATATGGCAAATTGTGGCCGACTCTGTTCAGATAATGGTTGAAGAGACAAAACCGGGCACCCTTTGTTCAGACGTTGCCTACAAAGTGCACAAACATCAGGTAGCCAATGGAATGCAGGACTATATCTACCACCGACCTGGTCATGGAACGGGTCTTAATTTTGAAGGTCATCAGGCGCCCTTTCTTTCCCTCGGTGATCATTCACCTGTTGAAGAAGGGATGATGTTCAGTGTGGAACCGGGACTGTATGATTCAAAAAAAGGAGTCGGAGTTAACCCAAGCGATAATCTACTGGTAACAAAAAATGGTGCAGTCCTCATGAGTCGTGTACCGTTCTCAAAAGAGTGGAGTTTCCTTAAGATTTAATAGAACACCAACACCATGAAAAAGCTGTATTTACCCCCTACGGTTGTTTTTCTAAGCCTCTTTGCCTGCATGGATCAAAATGAAGATAAAGGAGACCTGATCATCGAGGATCTTGTTGTAGGGCAGGGGGTTGAAGCGAAAGAGGGAAATGTAATTAGAGTGAATTACACAGGTTGGCTTGAGAATGGAACTCAGTTCGACTCTTCGTTGTCTCCCGGCCGCGATCCTTTGGTTATCACACTTGGTGCTGGCCAGGTGATCCAGGGATGGGACGAAGGCATCCCCGGTATGAAGGTTGGCGGCAAACGCAGATTGACGATTCCACCTCATTTGGGTTATGGGAATCGGGCTGTTGGTGCAATACCGGCAAACTCTACCTTGATCTTTGAAGTTGACCTGCTTGGTGTAAATTAGAACAGCAATGATCAAAAAAAGTTTTTTAACATAAAGGAGAAAAAAATGAAAAATAAGTCCAACAGTTTTTCCAGAAGAGATATGCTAAAACTCACCACCTGTGCTGGTGTAGGCGTTGCTTTAGGGAAGATCCCTGTATTTGCTCAAGCATCAAAGTTGAAAGATATTATCCGGCGTCCTATACCTTCGTCGGGTGAAAAAATTCCCATCGTGGGGATCGGCACTGCTCGACGATACAATGTGGGGACGTCATCTAAGGAACGGGCGCCGTTGAAAGAAGTGCTTAAGCGTTTTGCCGATATGGGCGGCACAGTTGTGGATACTGCTCCATCATATGGTACGGCAGAAACAGTTGTGGGAGATCTGGTCGATGAACTAGGCTATCGGGACAAACTGTTTTTTGCCACAAAAGTGCGTAAGCCGGATGCTGAAAGTGGGACTCAAGAACTTGAAGAGTCGTTTAAGATACTGAAAACCAAAACAATAGACCTTCTTCAAATTCACAATATGATTGGTATCGACACGATGCTTCCTATAGTTAGAGAGTGGAAAGATGAAGGACGTATACGGTATGTGGGTGTAAGCACTTCACGAGGGCGTCAGTACCCCGATTTTATCAAGATGATGGAAAAAGAAGATCTCGATTTCATCCAGGTGAACTATTCACTGCAGGCTCGAACGTCAGCTGAGCGAATCCTTCCGTTGGCAAAAGACCGTGGTATGGCAGTGCTGATAAATGTTCCGTATGGTCGAGGACGTCTGTTTAGCAGGGTGGGCGATCGATCTCTTCCTGATTGGGCATCGGAAGCAGATATCAATAGCTGGGGTCATTTTTTTCTGAAATATATTCTATCCCATCCAGCCGTAACCTGCGTAATTCCCGGTACTGCAAAGCTGAAATACTTGACCGACAGTATGGGGGCAGCCCAGGGAAGGATGCCGGATAAAGCCATGAGGAAACAGATGGAAGAGTTTTTTGACGGGCTGCCCTCTTAAAGAGACTTTAGTTAGGCTATTAATTCCTGGGGAAAGAGGATAGTCTTGACGGATTCTCTGGTGCGCATCTTACGTATTAACCGGGCTGAACTTCCTCTGGTTTTCCTCTCAGCCCTCTATTTTTTTTGTGTCCTCTGTGGATATTTCTTTCTCAGGCCAGTAAGGGAGGCTATGGGTGTTTCCCGGGGGATGTCTGATCTGCGATGGCTTTTTACAGTTACATCTATCACATCCCTCCTGGCCGTACTGGCTTTTGGGGGTGTGGTGGCTAGGATGAATCGCCGCCGATTCATTCCCCTAGCTTACCTTTTTGTTATGGCATGTCTCCTTGTTTTCGCAGGATTACTGGTCACCGATATAGCAGCAGGGGGAGGTTTAATAGGATCGGATACAGAGACCGTTGTTTCCCGCCTGGTAGGGTATACTTTTTACGTATGGCTCAGTGTAATAAATCTTTTTGTCACCAGTATTTTCTGGGCCTTTATGGTCGATATATTCAACGTTGATCAATGTAAAAGAATTTTCCCCATTATTGGCATAGGTGGGACGCTGGGAGCCATCTCAGGCGGTTGGGCCACCAGTGTCATAAGTGGTATAACTGAATCGGCTTACCTGCCTGTGGGGCTCATGCTGACGGGAGCCACCTTTTTCGGGTTGGCAATTCTCATCATCCTGATGCTGGATCGTCTTGCAATTCGGTCATCTCATTCACAACTCACCATGGAGCAGGTGAAAAATAATAAGGAAGAAACTGAAAAGATCGGTGGCACATTTTGGGGTGGTGTGAGAGCAATTGCCACCTCTCCATATATTCTTGCGATTGGTGTTTACATCATACTCATGGCAATTTCTAACACAATGATTTATTTCACCCAGGCAAGCATTATCCTAAATAATACGGATACGCTCAGCCAAAGAGTTGCAGGATTTGCACAGTTCGATATGCTGGCCCAGATAGTCACACTGTTTACTCAGATGTTTATTACCACTCACCTTATTAAGAGAATAGGTATCGGGTGGACCCTGGCTATATTGCCAGCAGTGACTATGATCGGTTTCGCTGTCCTTTCCATTTGGACCCTTTACGGGGTGATGGCAATTTTCCAGGCAGTACACCGGGCGACACGGTATGCTGTTTCAAGACCAGCGAGAGAGACGTTGTTCAGTGTAGTTTCCACTTCAGAAAAATATAAAGCAAAACCTATTGTTGATGTATTTCTATATCGCGGCGGAGATGTGGCAGGCGCAGGGGTGGATGGTTTGTTTGCAGCTTTGGGGTTGTCACTCACGGCTGTTGCCACGGCCACCGTACCCCTGGCAGGTGTCTGGGGGCTGCTATCTCTGCGGTTGAGCCGAGCTCAATATGCAAGAAGCCAGGCAACAGAAAAGCCGCTTGTTGAGAACTAATATTTCAATTTCTTCTATGGTGAAATTGTTACGTACAGTTTTTTCTCTATTGAGTGCGGTCTTTTGGCTAACATGCTCTACTGCTCCCCAACCTATTAATCCTGACCTGTGGGCGCCGGTTCAAGGACCGGAGAAGGGGCACCTTGTCATTGCTGGTGGAGGCATGCTGGATGGAACAGGAATTCTAGAAAAATTTGTGGAACTGGCTGGAGGTGAAAGGGCGGAAATCGTTGTCATCCCTACCGCCGGGACTGACCTGTATATAGGATTTCCTGATAGAGAGAAAAAATTAAGGGCCATGTTCCTGGATCGTGGCGCTGCCATGGTTGAGGTTCTTCATACTCGGGATCCCAACGAAGCTGACAATACTGAATTTGCTATAGCTGTTATGACCGCCACAGGTGTCTGGTTCACCGGTGGCCGCCAGTGGCGGCTGGTGGATGCATACGCCAACACCGCAACGCTGGAAGCGATTCGGGGTGTTCTGGCTCGGGGTGGAGTCATTGGAGGCTCTTCCGCCGGGGCCACCATTCAGGGGGCATATTTGGTAAGGGGCGACACCAGTGGCAATACCATCATGATGGGAGATCACAAGGAAGGATTCTCCTTTATCACAAATTCTGCCATCGACCAGCACCTCTTGAGGCGCAACCGGCAGTTCGATATGTATTCCGTATTAGCCAAACATCCCAGTTTGTTAGGGATTGGCCTTGATGAGGGTACAGCCATTGTGGTGAATAACTATCAGTGTGAAGTGATAGGGAAGAGCTATGTAGCCATTTACAACGGTTCATTAAACAGTGAAGAATTCCCCATGCTGAGCCAGAACGATTTCCGGCCATTCCATCTGTTGCGGGAAGGGGATAGATTTGATCTGGCAAAGAGAACTATGATCAGGGAGGAGATAGAGTGAAAAGCAAATATGTTTGGGCGGTTGTCTCGGTCCTTGTCTTTACAAAGGGCTGTTCCACGCCGGAACGTGAAACTACGTCTCTCCTAAAATCACTGCCTCAAGTTTCACCACCAGTTTTGGATGAGGCGCGGGCTGTGGAGCTGGTGAAACTGTCCCTCAACTGTGTGGAACGGGAATTTCCCTACAAGATTGGTTACAGGTTCGATAGCGAAGAGTGGATCAAGCCGCACTATGAAGTGACCCCGTCATTCTACGGCTGCTGGGACTGGCACTCAGCAGTGCACGGACACTGGACTATGACAAAGATACTTAGGATGTTTCCGGAGATTTCTGTGGCGGACAGTATTCGTGCAAAACTTCGTAACAACCTCAGCGCCGAAAAACTGGAAGCCGAATTCCGTTTCTTTACTGACAATGAGTTCACTAAGGGTTTTGAGCGGACATACGGTTGGGCGTGGCTCATGAGACTGTACAGTGAGCTGTCCACATGGGATGATCCTGAAGGTCAGCGATGGGCTGCAAACATGCTGCCTCTTGTGGAACTGCTGTCAAAGAAAACAGTGGAGTATCTGGAAGTCCTCTCCTCACCGCTTCGGCCGGGAACGCACCGCAATTCGGCATTTTCTTTCGCTCTTATGTACGACTATGCGACAACCATTGGTGACACCGACTTATTGGAGGGCATACAGCGTTTCAGCGAGAGATATTTTGCGAATGATACCGATTGCCCTACAGCCTATGAACCCTCCGGTACCGATTTTCTATCGCCATGCCTGGCTGAAGCCGAATCCATGAGCAAAACAATGGAGAGAAACGCATTCCCGGCCTGGCTGGACACATTTCTCCCGCCAATGGCCGATGACCGGTTCGCACCTCTGAGAACACCGCCGGTGGTACTGGATCCGGAAGATCCGGGCATAGGCCACCTTATCGGCCTCATGTTTCACCGGGCATGGACCATGAACCAGTTGGCGTCCGTGTTACCTGAGTCCGATACACGACGGGAGCTCTTTTCGCGGCTGGCAGCCATCCATGCCCGAGAAGGATACAATATTATGTTCGACAGCGGCTACGGTGGGGAGCACTGGCTGGCCACTTTTGCCGTTTATATGATGTCAGAATACAGCCGGCTCAACGACACTTCTCAGACAGGATAAGGGGAAAATTGTAATGAAATATTTGGTCATCAGTTCCGGACTCCGTCAGCAAGGCAACAGCTGGGAAATGGCAAACCTCTGCTGTGAACGGCTGCGGGAAAGTGAGGAGAAAGCGGAAGTTCTCTGTCTCAGCGACCACGAGATGCCTTTCTGTGATGGGAAGGCTTATGTTGATCACCCCACCACACAACTGTTCAGAGACAAGGTCGAAGCGGCTCAGGGAATTATTCTGGCCACACCGGTATACAATTTCGACTCCAACTCAGCAGCAAAGAATTTCATCGAGATCACGGGACAGGTGTGGGAGAACAAAGTGGTGGGTTTTCTCTGTGCTGCAGGTGGAGACAGGAGCTATATGTCCATCATGACACTGGCCAATTCTCTCATGCTTGATTTCCGGTGTATCATTATCCCACGGTTCGTATACGCATCAGGCAGCGCCTTTTCTGATGGTGCCGTCATCGATGAAACTGTTGTGAACAGGATCAATAAACTTGCTGATGAATTGGTCCGTTTTACCACAAGTTTGAACAGAAGTTGACTCCAATCCCCTTTATTTTTCTTTGAATATACGCTTTTTGTATGATATACTCGTTCGCTGGTCAGATGGGACTGACGTGGCGGAGCCATAGCTGGCCACCCAATCACTTAATAAAATAATTGCTCATGTAGACATGGACTGTTTCTTCGTTGCTTTGGAGCGGCTGAAAAATCCGTCTCTGAAAGGTAAGCCCGTGGCTGTAGGAGGCGATCCTGAGGTTGGGCGTTCCGTAGTGACATCAGCATCCTATGAAGCGCGGAAGTTCGGTATCCATTCGGCTATGCCCATGGCAGTGGCTATCCGGCGGTGCCCCGAGCTGGTGGTCGTGCCCACAGATTTTGACCTATACGACCATTACCACTTCAGGGTGAAGGAGATATTCCAATCCTTTTCGCCGGTAGTGGAAATGACGTCCATTGATGAAGGATACATAGACCTTTCAGGAACGGAGCGGCTGTGGGGCGGTCCTATGGAAGCGGGGGAGCGGATGCGGTGGACCATTAAACAGTTGACGCAGCTTGACTGCACGGTGGGAGTGGCCAGTACCAAACTGACGGCCAAGATCGCTTCCGATAAGGCGAAACCCAACGGTCTGCTGTGGGTTCCGGTGGGGGCGGAGGCACATTTCTTGGCGCCGTTGCCGGTAGAGGCGATTCCTGGTGTGGGGGTCACAACTTCTGCACTGCTGAGGAGTTTTGGGCTGGAGCAGGTGGGGCAGCTCGCCGCGGTGGGGGAACTGCTCATGGAATCGACCTTGGGCGTCACCGGTCGATGGCTCTGGCACGCATCCACGGGAAACCATGAAAGCGAACTGATTCCTGAGTGGGAACGGAAATCCATCAGCAAAGAGACCACCTTTCGCACCGACACTACTGACCAGCAGTACATTACTGCCGTTCTCCATATGCTTACGGAGAAAGTGTGTTGGCGGTTGCGTAGGGAACAGAAGGCCGCCCGCACCGTGTCGGTAAAATTGCGGTATGAAGATTTTGAGACCATCCATCGCTCCCGGACATTGTCTAGGCCTGAGAACAGGGATCCCTCACTGTTCTCTGTGGCGAAGGAGCTGATGTGCTCCGCCATTACCCGCCGAGTAGGGGTTCGTCTAATTGGGATGGGACTATCGAACCTCACCGGCAGTGGCCGTCAGACGGATCTGTTTGATGAAGGAGAGTGGATAAAAGGGTGGCATCGGCTAGAGGCCATAGATAAGGCGCGGAGCCGGTTTGGGTTTAATGCAGTGTTGACTGGAGAAGCGATCCGTTTAGCCGCACAGCGATGAAATAAATTCCTTGATTTTCATGGTCAGGGATATGATATTTCTGTCGGAAGAGGGTAGTTAGTATAACAAGCAAAGGAAGGAGAAATCTAATGCAGAAAGGAAGCATAAATCGCGTCATCCTCGTAGGCCATCTGGGTGGAGATCCCGAAAGCCGATACACGCCGTCGGGTACGGCAGTGGCAAACTTTAACGTTGCCACAAACGAAAGCCGTAAAAACTCCGATGGTGATTTCGAGGACCATACCGAATGGCACCGGTGTGTACTGTTTGGCAAGCCTGCTGAAACTGCCACGCAGTATCTCAAGAAGGGTCAGATGGTGTACGTGGAGGGCAGATTGAGAACGCGCTCCTGGGAAGACAAGGAAGGGAATAAGCGTAACACTACAGAAGTACACGGCGATATGTTCACCATGCTTGGTCGGCGCAGTAGTAGCAACGACAGCGTCCCGGCTGAAAAGGAGAACGTTTCAGAAGAAGAAGAAGACCTCCCGTTCTAGATAGCGGTTGCTTATATAAAAAGCCGTGACAGCTGGGTTAATGTCCGGTTCGGCGGCTTTTTATTGTGCGCTATTTATACGCTATTTGTGCGTCATTCACCTCTCGTCATCTGTAAGAGTCACTACTCCTTTCTAAAGGGAGTCCATTCCGTTCCTGATCTTGTGACGTTCGCTTCCGATCACGGTTTGCGTCAGCTCTGTTTAGCGGATGAGAACGGTCTCTACGGTGCAATTGAATTTGCAACTGCATGCGGCAAAGCAAATATTACACCCCTTATTGGTGCTGAACTGACGGATGGGAAACGAAACGTTACGGTTATTGCCCGAAACAGAGATGGATATGTGCGACTATCTGAAATCATCACACAGCTCCAGCTCCATGAACCACCACTAACGGAAATTGTGGTTCCCGGCGGTGATGATCTCCTTCATTTCTGTGCCGATCCGGTATTACTTCAACGGTGGGTACGTCGAGGAGAAACAGGAGGTCTTTATGCAATACCGGTTGTATCGGACAGCTCCCGGTGTAGATCACTGCTCACTTTGGTATCCCGCCGGCCCGATCTGGCTCCCTCCCTTTCGGCAGTGCCGGTAATAGAGCTGAATCTTTTTTCAGGTGAAGATATAGCCCTGTACAAAGTTCTCCGAGCTATCAGCCGTAACTGCACGGTGGCGTCCTTGCCGACTGAAGAGACTATTCCTAAAGCCCCTTCTGCCAAACTATTCGGACAACTGATGGAGGAGCCGCTCCTTCCTTTCCAGACTGTCCTCTCCTCCGGCGATGTGGCGCGACTTTGCACCTTTCGGTTTGATTTTACTACACTTCATCTTCCAAGATATATTCACCGTGGCACTTAAAAATTTTAATATTAAGAGAAGTTTTACCTTAATTTTCACTATACCATGGATGAGAAAGATAAACTAATTCTTAGTCTTCTTCAGAAAGACGGGCGTATGACTGCCAGCGAAATGGCGGAAAAAGTGGATCTTTCCGTACCGGCTGTTACAGAACGGATTCGGAAACTGACGGAAGGTAGTGTTCTAAAAGAATTTCGTGCTGTAGTGGATGCCAAGAAGGTAGGCTACGATGTGACAGCATACATCCTCTTGGATATGTCTTCTTCTGATTCTTACGGTAATATGGTGGATCATGCACAGGATAATGATGAAGTATTGGAGTGCCATTCCATTACGGGAGAAGGGTCCCATATCCTCAAAGTCCGGACTCACGATACTTCATCCCTGGAGTCACTGTTGAGAGATATTCAGTCGTGGCCGGGGGTGATCCGGACTCATACCATGATCGTCATGTCCACATTCAAAGAAGCGACCAGCCTAAAACTGTAACCATGGATGTGGATTATAAGGTGGTCATTATAGGCGCCGGTGTTGTAGGTCTTGCCATAGCGCGGGCGCTGGCGACACGGGGAGAAACATCTGTGCTGATCGTGGAAAAAGAGATGGGCATTGGGCAAGGGATTTCGAGCCGGAACAGCGAAGTGATTCATTCCGGGATTTACTACCCCACAGATTCTCTCAAAGCGAAGTATTGCCTAGCCGGCCGGGACCGGCTCTATGCTTTCTGTCGTGAAAATGATGTCTGGAATAGTAAGTGCGGTAAGCTTGTGGTGGCACAGTCCGGCCAGGAGGCGCTGCTAGAAGCTTTATATGAGCAGGCTCAGTCTAATGGTATCACGGAGATTCATATGATGGATCGAGCGGAGATTCAGACACTGGAACCGGAAGTGTCAGCGGAATTGGCCATGTTTGTAGGGTGCACGGGGATTATTTCAGCTCACGAACTCATGTCAGCGTTTCACCGTGCTTCGGCTGATGCCGATCATGATCTGCTGCTCAAGGCCGTTATTGTCGGTGCGGAACCGAAGGGTGACATATACTCTCTCCAAGTTAAAGGGCCCGGGGAAGCATCCTATTCCGTAACCGCTCCTTGGGTGGTAAATGCGGCGGGGCTCCATAGTGATAAAACAGCTCAGTTTCTTTGGGGAACAAATGATAAATCCCATCCCACGCTGCGGTATTTAAAGGGATCCTATTTCAAACTTTCCGGGGAATGGCGGCATCGTATTGAATGTCTTGTCTATCCAATTCCTGATGCATTCCACGATTCACTGGGGATTCACCTCAGTTTCGATCAGGCTGGTGATATGAAACTGGGTCCCAGCGCCGAATGGATTGATGACCGGTCAGAAGATTATACCGTGAACGAAACTGAGGTGGACTTTTTTTATCGTGAAGCGAAAATATATCTGCCCGCCCTGGAGCGTAATGATTTGAGTCCTGACTATGCAGGAATCCGTCCAAAGTTGGCTGAAACGGTGAATGGACATTCTGATTTTTATATGAAACATGAGCCGGATTACCCCGGTTGGGTAAATCTTATCGGCATCGATTCGCCGGGGTTGACAGCTGCATTGGCTATTGGTGAAGATGTGGCCGGTTGGATTTCCACTTAAGTGATTTAAGAGCTAAAATATAGAATTATTTAGTTTATCACTTTATTTACCTAAATATTTCTTGTAATATTATTTATTATATTAATATTTTTAAGTATCAATTTTTTAAGGAGAATAGTACATGACCAAAGTAAAAGCTGAATACATTTGGATAGACGGACATAAACCGACAGCCAAACTCCGTTCCAAAACAAAAGTATTTGAGGGGCCCGTCAAAAGTTTAGATGATATTCCCATGTGGGGTTTTGATGGTTCAAGCACCATGCAGGCAGAAGGAAGCGATAGTGACTGTATGTTAAAACCGGTTTATTATTTGCCGGATCCTATTCGAGGCGGTGACGATATTTTGGTCATGAATGAAGTTCGCAAACCCGATGGATCGATTCATGAATCCAACACCCGGGCACGATTGGTTGAAATTGCTGAAAAGCATAAAGATGAAGATGCGTGGTTCGGAATTGAGCAGGAGTACACTTTTTTCAAAGGGCGTTCACCACTGGGCTGGCCGAATGGCGGCTACCCGGCACCCCAAGGCCCCTTTTATTGCGGCGTAGGCGCCGATGAAGTGTTCGGCCGTGACATTGTAGAAGATCATATGGACATATGTCTGCAAGCTGGGATTCAGATTTCAGGTGTCAATGCTGAAGTGATGCCCGGTCAGTGGGAGTTCCAGGTAGGTTCCTTGGGACCGTTGGAGGTGTCTGACCAGCTCTGGATTGCCCGGTGGATTCTTTACCGCATTGCGGAAAATTATGGTGTGAATGCAACCCTGCACCCCAAACCGGTTAAAGGTGACTGGAACGGCGCAGGCGCCCACGCCAATTTCAGTACAAAACTCATGCGTGAAAATGGTGGTCTGAAGATTATAGAGAGCGCCTGTGAAAAACTTGGAAGGAAGCACGAGGAACATATCGCTGTTTATGGTGCTCACAATGAAGAACGGCTGACCGGTCTTCATGAAACCTGTGCTCTTCATGAGTTTCGCTACGGTGTAAGCGATCGGGGTGCTTCCATCCGGATCCCTATGGACACTGCTAATAACGGCAAAGGTTACCTTGAGGACCGCCGGCCTTCTGCCAACATGGATCCATACCAGGTTTGCGCCGCGCTTATCGAAACTACCTGTGGTTAAACCCATAGCGCTACTTAGTCGTCGAATCATGATGACGTGTAGCAGACTCTTTCCCTTGAGTCTCTATTTAACTATTTTGGCATCTTGTGCCGTTCCTCCGGCTTCGGATAGTAATCCGAAAGCATCGCCAATCGTTGCTGAATACTCGGCTGTTGCTGACAAACTCATGACTACTGCCCTGGCCGATAGTTTTGCCTATAATCGTCTTGCCGAACTGACGGACACTTTTGGACCGCGTTTTAGCGGGACAAAGAATCTTGAGGACGCCATTGACTGGATTCTTGAAGAGATGAAGAAAGACGGATTCGAGAATGTCCATGGTGAAGAGGTCATGATCCCGAGATGGGTTCGCGGGGAAGAGTGGGTCCGTATGGAAGTGCCCTGGAAGAAAGAAATGGCTATGCTCGGCCTTGGCGGCAGTGTGGCAACACCTGGTGACGGAATTACGGCTGAAGTGCTGGTGGTTGATGATTTCGAAGAGCTGCAAAGACGTGCCGGCGAAGCGAAAGGTAAAATCGTTCTTTTTAATGCACCGTTCACAAACTACGGGAAAACGGTCCGTTACCGATATGATGGAGCCAGTGCCGCTGCTGAGGCAGGGGCACTGGCCAGTCTGATCCGTTCGGTGGGACCATACTCCATGAATACACCCCACACCGGCGCAATGGGATACAAAGAGGGCATTCCCAAAATTCCCCACGCCGCCATTACAGTGGAAGATGCCATGATGCTGGGCCGTCTGGCCGACAGGGGTGAGTCCGTTGTCCTGTCCCTCTACATGGAAGCCCATTTTGAGGATGATGTCCCTTCCAGAAATGTAGTGGGAGAGTTAAGAGGTAGTGAAAAACCGGAAGAGGTGGTTGTTCTTGGGGGACATATCGATTCTTGGGACGTGGGTCAGGGAGCTATGGACGATGCAGGTGGGTGTGTGGCAGCGTGGCAGGCCGTAAAGTTGATGAAAGATTTGGGTCTCCGTCCGCGCCGGACTGTCCGGGTGGTCATGTGGACCAATGAAGAAAATGGTCTCCGGGGCGGCAATGCCTATCATGATGCGCATCAGGATGAACTGAAAAATCACGTTCTCGCCATGGAGTCTGATAGCGGTGTTTTCAAACCGTCCGGTTTTGGTTTTACCGGATCGGACCGTGCCCGGGAGATCATTGAGCAGATTGCTTCGTTCTTGGACCCCATCGAGGCAGGTGAAATTCGCTCCAGTGGTGGAGGTGCTGACATCGGTCCCATCATGAAAGAAGGTGTCCCTGGTATGGGTCTGAATGTGAATGGCTCGAAATATTTCTGGTACCACCACACCAATGCCGACACCATGGACAAGTTGGATCCCCATGATGTGAACCTCTGCGTTGCTGCCATGGCCGTTATGGCCTATGTGGTAGCCGATCTGCCCGAGACACTTCCCCGATAACGGGTTATTTCTCGCCGCGATTCTTTCACGCCGCAATATTAAATTCTCCCTTCCATGCTTAGTCGACTTCGGGTTAAAAATTACGCTTTAATAGAAGATATGGACGTGACGTTTGGCGGGGGACTGAATATCCTCACCGGGCAGACAGGTGCCGGTAAGTCGATCCTCATCGGTTCACTACACCTTATAATTGGCGAAAAAGCTTCCACAGAGATGGTTCGTAGCGGGGAGGAAGAGGCGTTTGTGGAGGCCACCTTTGAACTCGTCGGAAAGGTTCCGGATTTGCTTGCCTTCTATGTATGCAAGGGAGAGCCTGTCCTTGTGAGGCGACAGGTGGTTCGCGGTGGCCGAAGCTATGCTTTTGTCAACGATCACCAGGTGACGGTGGCAAAGCTGAAGGAGATCGGTAATGTACTGGTGGATCTCTTGGGTCAGCATCATCACCAATCTCTGCTGAATGTGGATAATCATCGTGCCCTTCTTGACCGTTTTGCTGTTGACGGCACACTTGCTGAAAAATACAGCGATACCTTTAACGATCTCGAGGAGCGGCAGAAGACATTGAAATCGGCGGTCAACGCAGATCAGCTCACAAAGGAGCGCCAGGAACTTTACCATTTTCAGTTCCAGGAGATTGATGCAGCAAAACTGGAAACGGATGAGGAGAGATCTCTTGAGGAAAAGGTGACCATCTTACGCAATGCCCAAAAGTTGAAAGACACTACCCGAGAACTGAGTTATTCCCTTTCCGAAGATGAAGACTCAGCCCTTAATCGCCTCCGGGGTATGCTGAAAGTGTTTGAATCTTTAGCGGAGCTGGACAGTAGCCTGAAAGAGAAGGCCGTCCAGTGGAAAGAGGCCGTCTATTCTCTAGAAGATATTTCGCTGGAACTGTCGCGATACGGGGACACCATTGAAGCCGATCCTGAGCGGCTTACCTGGGTAAACGAAAGGCTTCAGTTGTACCGGGATTTTTCCAAGAAGTATGGCGAAGGGTATGATGGAATTATGGCTTACAGAGAAAAAATTGTCGGGGAACTGGACAGTCTGGAACACAGGGATGAAAAGATCAAATCTCTGGAAAAAGAGATCACCTCACTGAAATCTCAAGTCTATGATTTGGGAAGCAAGATTTCTGAGAAGCGGACAAATGGTGTAAAGGACCTCAAAAAGAAGATCAAGAAAGAATTGGCGGAACTTGGCATGAAAGGGACTCAATTTGATGTGGCGCTGACGCCTGTTTCTAAAAATGCCGGGGTGGCATTAACGAATGACGATGACCCCTGCCTCGCGGGAGAGTTCGGGCTTGAGGACATTGAATTTCTCATATCGCCTAACCCCGGCGAACCTTTAAAACCATTGGCGAAAATCGCCTCCGGTGGTGAGATGTCCCGCATCATGCTCGGGCTGAAAACAGTACTTGCCAAAGTGGACGCTATTCCTCTGTTGGTGTTTGATGAAATCGATGTGGGGATCGGTGGTAACATCGCCAACCTGGTGGGTAAGAAACTGAAAGCACTTGCCCAAAATCACCAGGTCATCTGTATCACTCATCTCCAGCAGATTGCATCTTTTGCGGACAGACACTTCCAGGTCCGTAAGGCTCAACGAGAGGATCGGACAGTGACTGAAGTAGCGGAGCTCAGCCAGGAAGAACGAGTGGCCGAGATCGCAAGAATGATTTCGGGAGAACAGATTACAGACTTGACACTGGAACACGCCCGGGAGTTCCTCAGGGGCGCAGCGGAAGCATAAATGAAACCTATTTATCAACTTTTTGCATTTACGACGGTTTTACTATTCTGTTCATGTACTGATGGACCATTTGATATTGTGATCAAAGGCGGACGGGTAATGGATCCTAATTCCGGGTTGGATGGTGTCCGAAATATTGGTATAAAGGGTGGTAAAATTGTGACAGTCACTCAAGACCAAATTACTGGGAAACGTGTCATCAATGCTGACGGTTTGGTGGTTTCACCCGGATTTATAGATCTTCACGATCACGGTCAGAATGAGGAAGCATTCCGTTTTAAAGCACTGGACGGTGTTACCTCCGCTTTTGAGCTGGAGGTTGGAACAGGAGATATTACCAAATGGTACGCCGAGCGGGACGAAAGTCAATTAATACACTACGGAGTCAGTATTGGGCATATTCCCGTCCGGATGATTGTGACAGGGGATGAAGGAGATTTCCTGCCAAGCGGCCCGGCGAAAACTGTTGTAGCCAGTGAATCGCAGATAGCTGAAATGACCCGACGGTTTGAGGAGGGGTTAAATCAAGGTGCAGTAGCTGTGGGTTTTGGAATTGCCTACACACCGGCGACCACGGTGGAAGAGTTTGAGACAATGTTGCGTGTGGCATCACAGTATAATGCTTCGGCACATATCCACGTTCGTGGCGGATTAGATGGCCTCCGGGAAGCAATTACAAGTGCAGCAAATACTGGAACGGCTCTTCATGTTGTTCATGCCAATTCTAGTGGTGCTGAACAGACGGCGGAGTTTCTGGCTATTATTGAAGAAGCCCGTGCCGCGGGGCAGGATGTAACAACAGAAGCGTATCCCTACAGTGCCAGCCAGACCTACATCGAATCAGCACTCTTTGATGATTGGCAGACATGGGAACCGGAGCGCTACCAAATTTTTCAGTGGGTTGATACAGGAGAGCGTTTGAATCGCCAGTCTTTTGCTCAATACCATGCTATGGGAGGAATAGTTATTATTCATCAAAGGACAGAGGCGATGACCCGTGCCGCCATTGAAAGTCCTCTTACCATGATTGCGAGCGATGGTCATATCGAAAACGGCAGAGGCCATCCCCGTGGATCCGGATCGTATGCTAGAGTGTTGGGCCGCTATGTACGGGACGAAGGGATCTTGGATATTATGGATGCTCTCCGAAGAATGACCATTGAGCCAGCCCGCCGGCTGGAAGCCAGAGTTCCAGCTATGCGAACAAAAGGACGTATTTATGCTGGTGCTGATGCAGACCTTACCGTTTTCGATCCGGAAACAGTCATTGATCGTGCCACCTACACGAATGGTGCGGTGCCGTCTGAAGGGTTTAGGTATGTACTGGTGAACGGTGTACCTATCGTAGATAATGGTCGGTTTGTTGAAGGTGTTCGGCCGGGCAGGCCCATAAGAGTAGGTAAACACTGATTCTTCATCAATAAAGGAAATGCTAGGAGAAATACCATGCCTAGAATAATGTCTATTTTGCTCAGTTTTGTAGTGGCTGTAGTGCCCCTGTCCGCGGGCAAGCTGAAGTTTGTCATAAATTATCCTACTGAGCAAGATGGTAACATTTTGGAAGGTCGGGTTTTGCTTATGTTGGCGAAAAGTGATGAAGCTGAACCCCGCTTTCAGATTACCTACCAAAACCATACGGGATTGATCTATGGCGTGGATGCACTGGGGCAAAAGCCAAAGGGGGGTGTTGTCATTGATGGCACTGCATTTGGCTATCCCATCGAATCCCTTGACAATATTCCAGCCGGAGAGTACTGGGTGCAGGGGCTGTTGCACACCTACGAAACATTCAAGCTGAAGACCGGTCACACGGTGAAACTTCCCATGGACAACGGAGAGGGCCAAAAATGGAACCGTTCTCCCGGAAATCTCTATTCAACACCTAAGAAGATATTTTTAGACCCTGGCAAGAAAAAATCTGTAAAGATTAGACTGGATCAGGTCATTCCACCCATCGAACCACCGGAAGACACCAAATATATTAAACATATACAGATGCAGAGTAAGTTGCTGACGGAGTTCTGGGGTCGCCCCATGTATCTCGGTGCTCATGTTTTGCTGCCGGAAGGCTTTGATGAACATCCTGAAGCGCAGTATCCTCTAATGATTTTTCACGGTCACTATCCTCATGATTTCGGCGGCTTCAGGACAGAACCGCCCGATCCTGATTTGGAGCCTAAGTACAGCGCCCGCTTTGATTGGGAAGGGTATAACAAGACTGTCCAGGAGTACGATTATCAATTCTATCAAGATTGGATAGGTGAAGATTTCCCTCGAGTGCTGGTCATCAAAATCCAGCACCAAAACCCGTACTATGATGATTCCTATGCGGTCAATTCGGCAAATATCGGTCCCTATGGTGACGCTATCACCTACGAACTGATACCGTACATTGAGGAGAAGTTTCGCGGTATCGGTGAAGGATGGGCAAGGTTTCTTTACGGCGGTTCTACTGGTGGATGGGAAGCACTGGCAGCGCAGATGTTCTACCCTGATGAATATAACGGCTGCTTTGCTGCCTGTCCCGACCCTATCGATTTCCGGGCATACTGCCTTGTGAATATTTATGAAGATAAGAATGCTTATTTCAAAGGCGGTCCCTTCAAAAAGGTTGAGACCCCGGCTCACAGGGATTACCTGGGTGAAGTGAACGCTACTATGGAGCAGATGAATCATGTGGAGTTGGCCATCGGCAGTCACAGCCGCTCGGGTGATCAATGGGATATCTGGCAAGCGGTCTACAGCCCCATGGCCTTGGACGGCTATCCCAAGCCGATCTGGGATAAAAAGTCAGGGAAGATTGATAAAGAAGTGGCTGACTATTGGAAAGAAAACTACGACCTCCGTTACGTTCTTGAGCGGGACTGGGCAAAAATCGGCCCGAAGTTGGAAGGTAAGATTCATGTCTACTGTGGTGACATGGACAATTATTATCTGAACAATGCTGTTTACCTTATGGAAGAATTCCTGGAAGGGACTACTGATCCCTATTACAACGGCGAAGTGGATTACGGCGATCGTGCGGAGCATTGCTGGAATGGTGACCAGACTCGCCCTAACGCCCTATCCCGATTACGGTATAATCAAATGTTCATTCCCAAAGCTGTAGAACGGATGGAAAAGACCGCACCTTCCGGAGCTGACCTGAAAAGTTGGAGGTATTAGTCCTTCGGCTATGATTGTCTACAACAGAACACAGTATAAAGAACTGACTCCGGGGAAATATCAGAAGGAAAAGCGCCGTCTGCAGATTGAACTGCTGAAACTGCAAGAGTGGGTCATGGATCAGGGTCAACGCATAGCCCTCCTGTTTGAAGGTCGAGACGCTGCCGGGAAAGGGGCTACCATCCGGCGGTTTATAGAAAGACTTATGCCAAAAAGTGTGAGGATGGAGGAACTGGGCGTCCCGTCACCAACGCAGAGAAAAAAGTGGTTGAAGACATATGAAAAGCTGTTGCCCAAACCGGGTGAAATTGTCTTTTTTGATAGATCCTGGTACTCCCGGGCACTTATTCAACCCACCATGGGTTACTGCACGGAGAAGCAGTACCACTACTTCATGAGCAAGGTCAATGATTGGGAGGAAGGTTTGGTGGATAGGGGACTAATCCTCATCAAATTCTACCTTTCTGTTTCGCAACACAGTCAGACGCTCCGGTTTCGTTTGCGAGAAGCGAGTCCGCTGAAATACTGGAAGCTTTCTTCGAATGATCTGGAGGCGGCCAGAGAGTGGGATCTGTTCACCTACTATAAAGAGCAGATGTTTCATAAAACCTCCACGGAAAAGAATCCCTGGGTAGCCATCAATTCAGAGAACAAGATGATCGCACGTTTGAACGCTATGCGTTATGTTCTTTCACACATTGACTACGCGGGAAAGAAAGACCTCAGGGCCAAAAAATGGACACGGGAGATTCCGGAATACCGCATCACCATAGACAGCGTGCTTTTTGACAATCTCACCAAAGAGCAGTATGAGTTTCTCTTCAGCCTACAAGGACATACCTAAAATGATAGATCGAATTAAGACTGTTGGTGAGTCTCCGATAATGAGTTGGAGTATATCTTCCCAACCGCCCACGAACGTATTATCTATCTTTTCGACTATCTAAAACAGCTGCCGATTTACAAGCGGCTGATGGACCACCAGGCCGTTCCGGCCTGATCTTGTTTTACCCCTATTTGTCCGTATAATCTCTCGGCAAGCGGAGTGCCGTCAATTCTCCCCGCCCTGCTTCAAGATCCGGCCACTTGTCAATATCCAAAGAAATGGTGGCAGCGGCGCATGTGGGGAATTTCTCTATGGTCGTGTTGGCAAGCTGCTCCACAAGGGAATGGAAGGTGGGATTGTGACCGAAGACAGCGGCGTGGTCTACTGAGTGCCCCAATCCCTTTAATATATCGACAATGGTATTTGGACTGGCACCGTAAAAACTCTGTTCTTCTCTGATCTGTTTTTCACCATAGCCCATTTCACCAGCCACGACCCGCGCCGTGGTGATTGCCCGGTTGGCTGAACTGCTGACAATCTGATCAAACTGGATTCCTTCGTCCCGGAGGATTTGACCCATCATGGGTGCATTCCGTTCACCGCGGGAATTGAGAGGACGTTCAAAATCACTCAAATGAGGATATTCCCAGCTGGACTTTGCATGACGTATGACAGTGAGTTGTTTAATAGTTAGATTTTAGCCGTTACATCTGAAAAGCTGGGGCATAGCTTCCTTAAAGCTACTGACACTTACAACACCCACATTCTTATCGTCATTCAAGGCACAAAATATACCATCAATGAACTTACCCATCGGTTTCTGCGTCAACCAGATTCCGTCCGTATTTGTGGTCTGGCTCATAGTGAAGGTCTCTAGGTATTTCAATGATTTACGATCGAAAAGGTGGAATCGGTTCCCATCGTGACTTTGATCTGTAAAAATCCAGACGCCATAATTATCACCACATTTATACAGGGCAATTCCTTCCGGATCCCCGGCAAAGCGCCCTTTGGCAAGAATGGTTCCGGTAAAGTCTCCATCCATAGTATATACCTTTATGACATTTTCCTGTTCGTCTGCTATCATAAGCCGGTTGTGTTGTCTGTCTGCAAAAATGGATTCCACTTCATAGAGCATACCGGGGCCGGTGATATCACCAAATGTATTGACAAGGGTATGAGAGATAGCATCCCCTTCTACAGTTAATTTCCAGTGACGAATTCGTCGGCCATGCACCTCGACCAGATCCCTGCCTTTTACATCTTCGCTATCCGTTACAAAAACGTCCAGTTGACCTTCTGAGTCGTGAAGTACGTTGATACCGTAAGGTTTAGCAAGCTCGGTTTCACCAATAAATCCAAGAGGTTCAAAATCAGGAAGTCTGAACAGTTGAAGACGATGGTTATCTCGTTCTACAATGATCATAAGATCATCTTCAATCCAAATGCCGTTGGGATAAGCGAATTGACTGAATCCATCCCCTTTACTTCCTATCACACGCACCTTTTTCCCACTGTTTGCGTCATACACAGACAGACGATCACCATCTTTACCGGTTACAACAATCCACGCTTCATCATTACCGTGATAGACGGCAGGAGAATCAAGCTCGTCGCCTGGTTGTATGGGTGTAAAATAGATTTCATTGAATGTGCTTGAGGGTTTCTCGCAAGAAGCAATCAAGGCTAAAAAAAAGAGTGAACAGAATAATCTGCTCACTCTTTTTAGGTAATACGTTTCACTGTTTGCAATACCGCCCGTTATTTGTTTTGTGTGAAGTATGTGGGGATACGGTAGGGAAAACGGGCTCCCATATGATAGGCTATAAGTCCACTTTGAGACTGACATTAAAATACATATTACACAATCCAAAAATTTTATCCTTATCGTTTTGAAAGAACGTGATTGGGACATGATAGTTATCCATTAGGACCGGATGAAAGACAGGTTAGGAATTGGTTAGAAGAGAGGTCTCAGATCTGTGTTAGCAGAATCAACGGAAGGGACCTGTTGCGCAACAACCAGTCCACATAACTGTTAAACCGTAGACCTTTAAGGTTATTCTATTATTACGTGCTTGATTCCGAAGATGATGCCTGTTCCAACTTTCTGATCCTATCAATCTGTTGCAGGTTCCACTTGTCACTGCTGTACGGTGTAGCGAACCAGACGTCCAAAATTTCTTTCAGTGTTGTATCATCCGTAGACTGAAGACTCAAAGCAAGAACGTTGGCGTGATTCCAGGTTCGGGCACCTTTCGCTGTTGCACTATCCCGGCAAAGGGCGGCCCTTACTCCTTTTATCTTGTTAGCAGTGATGGAGGCCCCTGTGCCGGTCCAGCACATGACAATACCTTCTTCAGCCTCACCGCTGGCCACAAGTTGAGCTGCCCGTTCAGTCACTACAGGCCAGTCCATTGACTCATCTCTCTCCGGACCGAAATAGGTGACATCGTGACCTCGTTCCTGCAGCTCGTGAAGAAGTGACTCCACAAGAGGTGTCCGTTCATCAGTACTGACGGCAATCTTCATGGGGCAAATTTATGGTAGAGAGCCACAGAGAGCACAAAGACTTTAAGTCTGTCCAATGAATCGAAGTTCAGCTGATCATCTGGTAAACATTTGCCACAAGGCGCTGCCGGAGAAGTATGACCCTATCACAACAAGGATACTGAAGCGACTGACCTATGAACTGGACATCATCATCGATATGGGCTACGCCGATTACTTCCTTATTGTTTGGGATATTGTTCAGTGGGCAAACAGGCAGGGCATTCCTACGGTAGGGCGTGGTTCGGCGGCAGGAAGTTTAGTGTCATATCTCTTGAACATCACTCCGGTTGATCCCATAGAACACAATCTCATCTTTGAGCGGTTTCTCAACCCTGACCGGGAGGAACCGCCAGATATCGATGTGGATCTCTGCTGGAAGCGCCGGGACGAAGTGCTGGAATATGTCTATGAGCAGTACGGGAGAGATCGAGTGGCTATGATTTCTACATTCAACACTTACCGACTCAGGGGAGCAGTGCGAGATGTGGCGCGGGCTATGGGGTTGTCGGAAAGAGAGATCAACCAAATGCCCCGTGAGCTGCCGCGGCGCTATGAAAAGGGAGCCGGCAAACAAATGATAGAGGATGACAAGTACAGAGGAATATTTGAGCTGGCGCAAAAACTGAAGGGACGACCGCGGCATATGGGGATCCACTGTGGTGGCATTGTCATATCACCTGAAAAGATTACCAACTATGTACCACTCCAGCGATCTACAAAAGGTCCGGTGGTAACCCAGTTTGATATGTATGGGATTGAAAAAACGGGGTTGGTGAAGATTGATCTGTTGGGGCAGCGGTCCCTCACGGTGGTGGCGGAAATGGCCGACACCTTGAAAGAAAAATATAACGTGAACTTCAATCGCCATACCGTGCTAGAGATGGATGAAAGAACAAAAGTGTTCGTCCAGGAGGGCCGCACCATGGGCGTGTTTCAGATCGAATCACCAGGGATGCGGGGACTGTTGAAAAAACTGAAAGCGGACTCTTTTGAAATGATCACCGCCGCCAGTTCGGTGATTCGTCCCGGGCCCGCCGATTCAGGGATGTTGAGACATTTCGTCAAACGACACCATGGTAAAGAAAAAGTGGAGGCAGTACACGCCTCTCTCACGGAACTGCTGAAAGACACTTACGGTGTCATGCTCTACCAGGAGGATGTGATCAAGATTGCCGAGGCTATTGCAGGATGGAGTCTGGCGGAATCAGACAGGCTGCGGCGGTCCATGAGCGGGAAGCGAGTGGATGAGCCATTCATGGAGCACCGGGATCGTTTTATCCGGGACGCGGTGAAACGGGGAGTGCATGTGGAGGCGGCTTTGGAGGTCTGGCGGCAGATGGAAGCTTTTTCCGGCTACGCTTTCTGTAAAGCACACTCCGCCGCCTATTCGGTTATTTCCGTCCAGTCAGCGTGGCTCAAGGCTCACTTTCCGGCGGAATTCTTGGCGGCGGTCATGTCCAACTACGGTGGCTTTTACCATACATCGTGCTACCTGGAAGAAGCCCGTCGGCTCGGGGTTACCATCCTCCCGCCGGATGTGAATGAATCGAAACTTCACTTTACGGCAAATGACAACGTACCGTGGCTCCGTATCGGTCTTTTGCAAATTAAGGGACTTACCCGGCAGACCCTCATTGTGCTACTGGAAAAACGGACAGAACGACCCTTCGAATCGCTGGAAGATTTTTGTGTCCGCGTAAAACCGACCTACCGGGAAGTGGAAACACTCATCCGGTGCGGTGCCTTTGATTCACTGGGCTACACCCGCCCCCAGCATTTGTGGCGGTTGAAGCTGTTCTATCATAAACTGAAAGCGAGCTGTGATGGGATGTTCCCCAGTGTGGTGAAGACATCTTCCAAAATCCCGTGGGTGGATTATCCTTTGGAGCAAAAGTTGAGAGACGAACTGGAACTGATGGAACTGACAGTGGAAAAGCATCCGCTCTGGATCTGGAAAAGAGCTCTTCAACAACATGTCAAGAAAGTGGGTAGATTGATTCACAGCCAGGAATTGACTCAATATGTGGGCAAAAAAGTTAAGCTGGTGGGTTGGATGCTCACCACCCGCCGGACAAAAACAAAGCCGGGAGAGATAATGCAGTTTCTCTCCTGCGAAGATTTAACAGCGACGTACGAAGCGGTACTTTTTCCTGGGGCATACCGTAAGTTTGGTCACCTCATCAGAAGTCGGGGGCCGTACATTATTGAAGGACAGGTAGAGAACGATTGGGGTCACACGCCGGTGACTGTAGAACAGTTGGCTGTACTGGCGGATAGTGAGACACCGATACCGAGCATGAAGCGATCATCGAACCGTGCGTGAGATCCGCTCCGTTATGCTGAGTCTCCTGATATGTCTAAATTTCTACAAGTATATGGTTGGTGTTACCAAGTGACTAATAAGATAAATAGAACAGTTATCGGAATCGGAACGGTCTTGTTACTGGGGTTTTCCACCTATCAATATTTGCACTCGTCATTGCCTCCTTATGAAGGTCATCTGAAAATAAGCGGACTGAAAGAAGAGGTTGAAGTTTTCTTCGACGACTACGCGGTACCTCACGTTTATGCCAAGAATGAGACTGACATGTTTTTTACGGCAGGATACCTCATGGCCCGAGAGCGACTTTTCCAGATGACAGTGAATGCTGCCACCTCTGAAGGGAGACTGTCGGAGCTATTCGGTGAAAGTCAGCTTAAAAGTGACATCTTTCTCAGGACGTGGGGCATCCCAAAAATTGCCGAGGAACTTGTGAATTATGTCCGTCCGGAATCGAGGAAAGTTCTGGAAACTTTTTGTAACGGGGTTAATGCATATATTGATGAAATAGGCAGTGATATTCCCGTGGAATTCAAACTGTTGCGGATAAAACCTATCCGTTGGGAGCCGAAGCATGTGACTGGCTATGCTAGGTTGATGGCCTATTCACTTTCCCAGTCGTGGTATCCGGAAATGATGCTGGGACAAGTGGCGTACATGTTTGGTGAGCAGAAGGCGCTGGAGCTTTGGCCCGTGGCTCCAGATGAGTCACCGGAGTCACTTCCCACAGTGGCTTTGGACCTGGCACCTGTGTGGGAGGCTATGTCTGTTGCTGATGAAAACATCCGCGGACTACTGGGGACAGCTGGTGGCCATCTCGGTTCAAACAGCTGGGTGGTCTCCGGCGCCAGAACAAAGTCCGGTAAACCCATTCTATCCAATGACCCACACCTGGGGATGACGCAACCCTCCATCTGGTACGAGATGCATCTTGTTGGAGGGAAATATGATGTGAGCGGCGTCTGCTTCCCCGGAACTCCTTTTGTGATTCTTGGGCAGAATCGGAACGCCGCTTGGGGATTCACAAATCTCATGGCGGACGACCTCGATTTCTATCTAGAAAAAGTGAACCCAGATAATCCCAATCAGTATTACCATGATGGTAAATGGAAAGATATGATGCTCCGGGAGGAAGCAATTTTCACAAAGGATGGCAAAAAGCACACTTTGCTGATTCGCGCAACTCACCGCGGTCCTGTCATTTCCGATCTTCATCCGTTAGCCAGAGAAGGAGAGAGAGTCATCTCTTTCCGCTGGACCGGTCACGACATGAGCGATGAAGTGGACGCATTTTTGCGTCTCAACACTATGAAAAACTGGCGCGATTTTTCAGAGGCCGTTGCCCGTTTCACCGTGCCGGGACAGAATATCATTTATGCCGATATAAAAGGGAACATTGGTTGGCGGCCGGCTGTCAGGATCCCCAAACGAAAGGGCGGGGAGACCCTTGTGCCGCTACCGGGGGAGACATCAGAATATGACTGGAAAGGCTTTATCAGATCATCGGCAATGCCTTGGCTCTTCAACCCTTCTGCCGGCGTCATCGCTACGGCGAACAACCGGACATTTTCTGATGACTTTCCTTATTATGTTTCAAGCCTTTGGCACGAAAAATCCCGTTATGACCGTATTTCTGAACTGCTTGAAGGCCGATCGGATCTAACCGTTGATGATATGGCAGCGATCCAGCAGGATGTAGTTTCTCCTTTTGGCCGGGACATTGCACCCTATTTCATTAAGGTGTTTGAGAATGAGACAGTTGAAAAGGGCAGTAACCTTCAGTATGCCATCAATGTTCTTGGAGAATGGGCCGGCGGATTTGAGTCTGAGTCTGTTGGCGGGCTCATTTACAGCACGGTTATGCTGGAACTTCTGGAGGCGATCTACGCAGATGAAATGGCTCTTATTGGAGACAACTTTTTTTCAGCATGGATAGGACCCGTGGGGGCGAGAGGAAATTGGGCAATTTCGCTCAGGAACCTGAGAGCTGTGTTGGAGCGCGGTGGCTCATCCTGGGTTGATGATGTGAACACCCCGGATCGGTTGGAGGATCTGGATGAAATCACTCGCAAGGCATTCCGCTCTGCTGTGGCCGAACTAGAAACGCGCCTTGGACCGTCGCCTGGCTACTGGTGGTGGGGACGGCTTCATACACTTACACATGTTCATACCATTGGTAGGGCGAAGCCGTTTCTGGACCGTCTATTTGGTTTTAATGTAGGACCCTTTGAAAGTGGTGGATCCAGTACCACCATTAATAATGGTGAGTATACACTCTCGGCCCCATTCCGCCGGGTGGTGGGCCCATCATTTCGGAGAATTGTAGACCTTTCAGATATGAATAGCTCACAAATTGTACTGCCTACTGGTCAGTCTGGTGTTCCCCGAAGTCCCCACTACGCTGATCAGGCACCCCTCTATATGTCCGGCCGTTATAGGACAACATTCATGGATGAAGCGACCGTTCGTAACACCGGTTTCCGAAAACTAGTGCTGAATCCAGCGGTTAAATAATATTCATGACATCCATCGCTTTTCTGCTGTTTATTGTTAGTGCGGTCATCGTCAAGCACCTTTTCTTCTGGCACCCTATGGATGTTAGTCATCTCTACCGTGACGGACCTCTTATGATGGGCCATCGCGGCTCTCCTAGGGTTGCACCCGAAAATACCATTCTTTCATTTCAGAGAGCTCTGGACGCCGGGCTTGGGGCTGTAGAAGTGGATGTACTCTGTACAAAAGACGGTGAAGTTGTCTGTTCACACAATCACGATCTGGAACGTGAAACAGATGGTTCCGGATACATCAATGAATCAGATTTTTCAGAGCTCAGAGGGATAAATGCCGGTATCAAATTTCCCAACCTGGGCGTCACTCCTATCCCTACGCTGGCCGAACTCATATCTGCACTTCCCCCAAATAGCATCTTTAATATCGAGATTAAGTCCATAAAATTGCTGGATTTGCATGCAGTGCAGAAAGTTGTGTCACTCATTAGAAAACATAAACTGCAAGGAAGAGTCATGATCTCTAGTTTTAATCCTCTTGTCATCGGTCGGGTCAAGATGATTGACCATACTATTCCCACCGCTTACCTCTGGAGCGATGAAAATGTACCATCCATTCTCACCAAGCCACGGTTTATCAACGTTGTTCACCCGGATATTCTTCACCCAACGGCCCATCTCATGAACGAGAATGTGATAAGCTTCGCAAAACGAAAAAGGCTTCGACTCAATGTTTGGACAGTAAACAACTTACCTGCCATGGATTGGCTTATGGCGCTTGGGGTGGACGGTCTCATTTCTGATTTTCCAACATTGATGTTGGAAACTTCTGGAAAGATGCCCTCAGCATCAGCCTAATCATTCTAGACACTTGTTAAGCAGGAAAATTTGACTTTCATGTTTGAAAGCATACGGGGGGAGAATAATTTACCGGGTTGGTCGCAATGGCTGGTTCAATTGACAAAATAATTGTTCGGGGCGCCCGGGTACACAACCTGAAAAATATCCATGTGGAGATTCCGCGTGATAAAATTGTGGTTCTAACCGGTCTTTCCGGGTCGGGTAAATCTTCTCTCGCTTTTGATACCATTTATGCGGAGGGCCAGCGCCGGTATGTTGAATCTCTTTCCGCCTACGCCCGCCAATTTCTTAGCCTTATGGAAAAGCCCGATGTGGATTATATTGAAGGCCTTTCCCCAGCTATTTCCATAGGACAGAAAGCTTCATCTCGGAACCCTCGTTCCACGGTAGGTACAGTTACTGAAATTCATGATTATCTCCGTTTACTCTACGCCCGAGTCGGTAAACCCCACTGTTGGAAATGTGGTGATCCGATCCAGAGGCAAACGGTTCAGCAAATCGTTGACGCGGTTATGAAGTTTCCTAAAGGGACCAGACTTCAGGTCCTTGGTTCGGTGGTCCGAGGCCGGAAAGGGCAATTCAAAGAAGTGTTTAGAGAGATCAGCCGGGAAGGTTTCGTTCGGGTAAGGGTGGATGGCAAGTTGCGGGACCTGGCCGGAAAAATTATTCTTCACCGCAACAAGAAGCACAACATTGAAGTGGTGGTGGACAGGATCATCCTTGAGAAGACTGTTAAGGAAAGACTTACCGAATCTGTAGAATTGGCGCTGAAAATTGGTTCAGGTCTGGTCATTGTCAACGTTTTACCGAAAAAGGAACACATCTTTAGTGAACATTTCGCCTGCCCAAAATGCGAGGTGAGCATGGAGGAAATTTCACCAAGAATGTTCTCTTTCAATTCACCTTACGGTGCCTGCAAAACCTGCGATGGACTCGGTTCTCGAATGGAGGTTGATCCGGAATTTCTTGTCCCGGACAAAAAGAAATCTCTGATTCAGGGTGCCATCCTGCCTCTGGGCGAACAGCCAAGGGGAAGCTGGTACAGTGCCATCCTGAAAAGTCTCGCACACCATTACAATTTTAAGTTTTCCACACCTTGGTACAAGCTTACTGAGCGGGCCCGGGAAGTACTTCTGTTTGGAACAGGCAGTGATCAAGTCAAGATGCAGTACAAATCGAAACGATTCTCCGGGGAGTATTCCGGTGGTTTTGAGGGCGTCGTCCGCAACCTGGAGCGGCGATACCGCCAGACGAAATCTGTAGGTATCCGGGAGTGGATTGAGAAGTTCATGAGTATGCGTCCCTGCCCCGAATGTAGTGGTGCCCGTCTCCGCAAACAGAGTCTTGCAGTGACTTTGGGTGGCCTCAATATTGGGCAATTATCAAAAAATACGATTTATGAAATGGCTCAGTTTTTTCAGAAATTGAAACTTACCAAGAGTGAAACCACCATTGCCAAACAGGTGCTGAAGGAAGTGAAACAGAGACTTCAGTTTCTTGAGAACGTGGGTCTGGATTATCTGACACTTGACCGGTCGGCAGCCACCCTTTCCGGCGGTGAAGCGCAGCGGATTCGGTTGGCCACGCAGATCGGATCTCAGCTGGTGGGAGTCCTTTATATACTTGATGAGCCATCCATCGGGCTTCACCAGCGTGATAACAAACGTCTTATCGCCACTTTGGAGAAACTGAGGGATCTGGGGAATACAGTTCTTGTGGTGGAACATGATCGGGAAACCATAGAGACAGCTGATTTTGTAGTGGATCTTGGGCCCGGAGCCGGGGAGACAGGTGGTAATGTGGTCTTCTCAGGTTCTCCCGGGGAACTTGCCAAAGCGGATAATTCAATCACGGGGCAATATCTGTCTGGAAAGAAAGAGATTAAAATCCCCTCTGAGAGGCGGAACGGTTTGGGAAAAAGTATTTTGCTATCGGGTGCTAGCGGGAATAATCTCAAGTCTCTTGATGTCTCTTTCCCGCTGGGGAGACTTATCTGTGTTACAGGTGTATCCGGTTCAGGTAAGAGTACGTTGGTTAATGAAACGCTCTACCCCATTATGGCCAGACAGTTCCACAACGCCAGGAAAACGCCCCTTTCTTACAACCATATGGAAGGTTTACTCTATCTGGATAAGGTTATCGACATCGATCAGTCTCCTATCGGTAGGACACCGAGATCGAATCCCGCCACCTACACGGGTATTTTTACACATATCCGTGAACTTTTTTCGAAATTACCCGAGTCAAAACTGCGAGGCTATAAACCAGGGCGCTTTTCCTTCAACGTGAAAGGTGGGCGGTGTGAGGCGTGCAAAGGTGATGGCATCATTAAGATAGAGATGCATTTCTTACCTGACGTCTATGTGCGGTGTGAGGAGTGTAAAGGGTCTCGATACAACCGCGAGACCTTGGAGATAAGCTTTAAGGGGAGGACAATCGCCGATGTTTTGGCAATGACAGTGGAAGAAGCACTCGGCTTTTTCAAGAACATTCCGCAGATTATGAGGCGGCTGGAAACCATTCGGGATGTCGGTCTTGGCTACATTCGCCTTGGCCAGCAGGCAACAACCCTCTCAGGGGGTGAGGCTCAGCGGGTAAAACTTTCCTCAGAACTTTCGCGCATCGGTACCGGCCGCACGCTCTACATTCTAGACGAGCCCACTACTGGGCTTCACTTTGAGGATGTTCGAATGTTGCTCAACGTTCTAACGCGGCTTGTGGAAAAGGGGAACAGTGTGATTGTCATTGAGCATAACCTCGACGTCATCAAGACTGCGGATTGGATCATCGATCTTGGTCCTGAGGGGGGTGATGAGGGTGGTACTATTGTTGCCGAGGGGACACCGGAACAAGTCATAAAAAATAAAAAATCATATACTGGACAATTCCTTAAGCCCATATTGCACGGTAAAGCTTGACGTCAAAAGAACTCGATACTCTTTCCATCAACATGCTCCGGTTTCTGGCTGCGGATGCGGTGCAGGCCGCCAATTCCGGTCATCCGGGACTGCCACTTGGTGCGGCCCCAATGGCTTACTTACTTTGGAACAGGTTCCTGAAGCACAATCCTTCAAATCCTCAATGGTTCAACAGGGATCGGTTTATCCTGTCCGCTGGACATGGTTCCGCACTGCTCTATGCCTTGCTCCACATGGCGGGTTATGATTTGTCTCTTCATGAGATAAAAAATTTTCGTCAGTGGGGAAGTAAAACACCTGGACATCCCGAGTTCGGTCTTACACCAGGTGTAGAGGCCACCACCGGTCCTCTTGGGCAGGGATTTGCTAACGGTGTTGGCATGGCCATGGCAGAAAAGTTTCTTGCGGACAAATTCAACCGGGACGGTTTGAACGTCATTAACCATTATACCTACGCCATCGTTTCCGATGGCGATCTAATGGAGGGGATCGCATCTGAAGCATCCTCCATTGCAGGCCATCTGGGTCTGGGTAAACTGATTTATCTCTATGACGACAACAGTATCACTATTGATGGTGGCACCGATCTTACGTTTACGGAGGACGTAGCGAAGCGTTTCGATGCCTACCGTTGGCATGTCCAGAACGTTGAAGACGGGAATGATCTGGAAGCTATCGACTCAGCCGTGAAAAACGGACAGGAAGATTCACGGCCGTCGATCATTATAGTTCGGACACACATTGGCTACGGCAGTCCAAAGCAGGACACCGCTGCGGCCCACGGCGAACCGCTGGGGAAAGATGCTCTTCTGGCTACAAAAGAAAAATTGGGCTGGCCCACCGAACCTCATTTTTTTGTTTCTGATGAAGCGAAAGATCATAGCAGTGCTATTGAGGTCGGAAAAGCTGCGGAAGAAGATTGGGATAATCTCATGTCCCGCTACGGCGAGACGTATCCTGAACTCTTGAAAGAATTGGAGATTTCTATAGCAGGAGACCTGCCTGAAAGGTGGTCAGAGGCTATCCCATTTTTCAGTGAAAGCGATGGACCATTAGCCACCCGTGCTGCCTCAGGGGCAGTAATGAATGCCTTGGCGTCAACAATTGATAATCTGGTAGGCGGTTCTGCTGACTTGGCGCCATCCAACAAAACTATCCAAAACGAAAAAAGTGTCTTTGGTCCGGAAAACGGTGCTGGTCACAATGTTCACTTTGGTGTTCGGGAGCACGCCATGGCAGGGATCGCAAACGGCATGGCACTCCACGGAGGCGTAATCCCTTATGTAGGTACCTTTCTCATATTCTCTGATTATATGCGGCCGTCCATACGGCTTTCGGCCCTCATGCAAACGAATGTGATCTACATTTTTACCCATGACAGTGTAGGGATTGGAGAGGATGGGCCTACACATCAACCTGTTGAACAGATCATGTCCCTTCGCCTCATTCCAGGGTTGACTGTCCTCCGGCCGGCGGACGCCAATGAAACGGCTGAGGCTTGGTCTACAGCGCTTTCATCAAAAGGTCCTGTAGCGATAGTTTTAACGCGCCAAAAACTGCCCGTCATGGACAAAAATCGTGTTACTATTACGGACGGTTTTAATCGAGGTGCCTATATACTCAGTGAGTCCAATGATGGTGCAGTGGATATTATCTTAGTTGCCACGGGATCAGAGGTTTCCCTTGCACTTCAAGTACAGCAGTCACTGTCTGAGGATAGTATTAATGCCCGTGTTGTTTCTATGCCCTCTTGGGAGCTATTTGAACAACAGCCAGAGGAATATCGCCAAACCGTTCTTCGGAAAAGTATACCGAAAGTGGCCTTGGAAGCAGGCACCACAATGGGTTGGCGTAGTTATGTAGGCAATGAAGGAGAAGTTGTAGGAATTGACAGATTTGGTGCTTCAGCGCCGGGGCAGACCGTTATGGACAAGCTGGGCATGAATTTAGAGAATGTCATGAACACGGTAAAAAATTTAGTGGCGGACAAGAGAAAGACAGAACAGTGAAGAACACATTGAAACCGATGGATGAGTTGAAGAATGAGTTCGTTCACTGGGAGGTGATAAAGGATCTTATAGATCAATGTATCGATCTAATGCTCAACTACAGGCAGAGCGGACATCCCGGCGGCTCCCGCTCCAAGGTATTCGCCATGGTTACCACCCTACTTTCAGGGGCAATGCGATGGGATATTCGTGAGCCGGGGAAGCGGTTTGGGGATCGGTTTTTACTCGTGGCTGGGCATACCAATCCAGTAGTCTATGCCACACTAGCTGTTTTCAATCAGGCCCTTAGAATAAAGCGTGGTCAGACGAAAGACGACTGTTATTTGGTGAATGGCGGTGAGGAAAGAACACTATTCTGGGAAGATTTGCTGACCCTGCGCCGTATTGGTGGTCTTCCGGGCCACGCCGAAATGGCCGGAAAAACACTATTCCTCAAATTTAATACTGGCCCCTCAGGACATGGCTCGCCTCCAGCTGTCGGTGAAGCGCTGGCACACAAACTAGCCGGGACAGACGAAGTGAAAGTTTTTGCCTTTGAGGGGGAGGGGGGTCTTACCACCGGCGCCAGTCATGAAGCCCGTCAATCGGCTTACGGCTTGGGTCTCGGGAATCTAGTTTACTTCATCGATTGGAATGATCACGGCATCGATTCGCGGCCGTACAGTGACGTTGTTCACGGTTCGCCAAAAGATTGGTTTGAACCGTACGGCTGGCATGTTGAAGGAACAGAGGATGGAGAAAATTGGGAGGAGATCATTTCCGCCTATCACCGTCTCTTCAAAGATGATGAGCCTAATGTACCGAAGATGATTTGGACCAAGAATAGAAAAGGACGGGGCTACGGTGTATACGACTTCAAGAGTCATGGCACACCTCACAAAAGACATTCGGAACTATTCTGGGAAACAAAACACCCGTTCGCTGAAAAATATGATGTTGAATTCGATGGTAGTAATAACCCTGCACCTGAGGACGAAAAAATGTTGAGAGAGCAGGCTGTGAGTCACCTGGAGACGGTCATGTCGGTTCTGGAACGGGACCAGGCTCTTGTTGATTACTTGTCCGGTCGACTAGTGGAACTGGGGAATTCAGTACCAGAAACGATAAAAGGATGTCGTGTTGGAAAATCCAACCCTTTCAACGATTCGGTTCTTACTGACTACGAATCCTATCCAGATGATCTTTTTGTGGAGCCGGGAACCAAAATCCCCAACAGGGTTGCCCTTGCCAAGTTTGGTTCCTGGCTCAACTGTTATGTCAAAGAAAAATATGGCCGGCCTATGGTAATTGCGGCGTCGGCTGATTTGGCTGATTCAACCAACATTTCTGGTTTTGGGAAGGGGTGGAATGGCCAGCCCGACTTTGGCTTTTACAATCGTCACACCAATCTGGATGGTACGGTCTTGCCGCAGGCCATTACAGAATTCGCCAATGCCGGTATTCTTGTCGGTATGGCGACAGTTAATTTCAGTGAAAAACCATATGAAGAGTTCAACGGCTTTATAGGCGCCTGCTCCACATACGCCTCGTTTTCTTATCTAAAGTACGGTCCCATTCGCCTCTTTAGTCAGGTAGCTCAAGATTCTGAACTGAAGGTGGGGAGGCTTCTGTGGGTGGCTGGCCATTCCGGGCCGGAAACCGCCGAAGACGCCAGGACTCATTTCGGTATATTTTCACCGGGCGTGACACAGCTGTTTCCTGACGGGCACGTTCTCAACCTCCACCCTTGGGAGCATAACGAGGTTGCACCTGTTCTTGGTGCCGCTTTGGGTACCGATGTTCCCATTATCATCCTTCACCTCACAAGACCGCCCATAGAAATTCCAGACAGGCAAGCACTCGGTATGGAATCGCACAAGGAAGCGGTAAAGGGGGCCTACATCATCAGGGATTACAGTGAAAATAAACCACACGAGGGGACTGTCATCATCCGGGGGACCAGTTGCACCTCGAACCTCATGAAGATTCTCCACGACCTCAATCAGGACGGCCCAAATGTGAAGATTGTTGCTGCAATATCTTGGGGACTTTTTCAGCGCCAGGTGATGGAATACCGGCAGTCCGTGCTGTCAGAGGAGGATATGCACGATGCCATGATCGTTACCAACGGTGGACTCCGCCTTATGTACAACTGGATTGCCAATCCTGTGGTGAAAGAGTATTCCCTCTCCTCAGACTGGGACAACAGGTGGCGGTCTGGAGGCAGTGTGGACGAGGTGGTGGAGGAAGCACACCTTTCCGCAGATTGGCTCAAGAAGGGAATTGAACGTTTCTCCTCGGAAAGAGACGCCCGCCTGTCCCGCTTGCGTAGCGCATTTCCCTCCTGCTGAAGACTCTTCAATTGCAATCGCTCCAACCTCATCTTAGATTTAGGACTGCGTATAGGCGCAGTAGACGCCGAGGTGCTCGGCGTGGATGTCTCTTTCCTGAATGACTGACCCGCATATAACCACCCCCGCTCCTCAGGAAGAAGATCTGGTCGCCGACCAGACTCTTCGGCCAACAACCTTCAGTGAATTTGTAGGCCAGTCTGATGTTGTTGAAAACCTAAAACTTTATATTGAAGCATCGCGAAAGCGGGGCGAGGCACTCGACCATGTTTTGCTTTTCGGCCCACCGGGATTGGGGAAGACAACGTTGGCTCACATAATATCCAAGGAACTGGATGTGAATCTTAAACAGACATCGGGCCCTGTTTTGGAACGGGCCGCTGATCTGGCGGGGCTTCTTACGAATCTCCGGGGCCGGGACGTGTTTTTTATCGATGAAGTTCACAGAATTAATAATGTTGTGGAAGAGTATCTTTATTCTGCCATGGAAGACTATGGCATCGATATCCTCATAGATAAGGGACCCAGCGCTCGAAGTGTCCGCCTGAATCTGGAACCTTTTACCCTTATCGGTGCCACCACGCGCCTCGGTAATCTCACCTCACCCATGCGAGACCGGTTTGGAGTGGTGCTGCGTGTGGACTTTTATGAAGTGGAAGATCTTGTTCAGATAATTCTTCGTTCGGCCAAAATTCTTACAGTAAAAATTGATAAAGAGGGTGCTTCCGAACTGGCATCCCGTTCCCGGGGAACACCCCGTGTTGCCAATCGTATTCTCCGGAGAACCCGTGACTATGCTGAGGTAAAAGAAAATGGGGAGATTACAAAAAAGGTAGCAATGAAATCTCTTGAAAAACTGGGAATTGACGGCCATGGCCTGGATGATATGGATCGGGCAATACTGTCGGCACTGGTGGAAAAATTTAGCGGTGGGCCTGTGGGTCTAAATTCCCTCAGTGTCGCCATCGGGGAGGATTCTCAGACGATTGAGGATGTTTATGAACCTTTTCTCATTAAGAAAGGTTTCATCCAGCGGACAGCTCGTGGTCGAGTGGCTGAAGAAAGGGCATTCAAATATCTCGGCATCGATAAACCGGAAAACCAACAGACACTTTTTAATTAGGAGAAATAAATGCTATTTGAAAAGCGAGTAAAACTCAGATTAACGGATTTTGATTACAATTTACCCAAAACTCGTATTGCTCAGGAACCGTGGCCCCGGCGGGAATACTCCAAGCTTATGGTGCTGCACAGAGAAACGCAGAGGATTGAGCACAAACGGTTTCATAATTTCATCGACTATCTCAAGAAGGATGATCTTGTCATCGTAAACCAGACGAAGGTGTTCCCCGCCCGCCTCTACGCGGTGAAAGACAGGACAGACGCCAGGGTAGAAGTCTTTCTTTTGAGGGAACTGGAGAATGATCTTTGGGAAGTGTTGGTGAAGCCTGCCAGGAAAGTCCGAATCGGTAATAAGCTCCACTTCACTGACAAGGTACACTGTGACGTCATTGACAATACCGTCTCGGGTGGTCGAGTGGTTCGCTTCGAGTACGATTCAGAAAATTTCTATGAAATTATTGACAGGATCGGTCATGCCCCCCTGCCGCCATATATTAGAAGGGCCGACACGCCCAAGGATAAAGAGCGTTATCAGACTGTTTTTGCTTCAAATAGAGGTGCCGTGGCAGCACCCACCGCTGGTCTTCACTTTACTGATGACCTGTTGAAAAAGATCAAAGCGAAAGGTGTTCGTGTGGCACCCATCGTCCTCCATATCGGTCTCGGGACATTTCGGCCGGTGCAGGTTGAAGACCTCACTCGCCACCAGATGGATTCTGAATATTTCGAAGTGCCGCCTGAAACAGCTATCGCAATCAACGAAACACGGGAACGCGAGAAACGCATCTTTTCGATCGGAACTTCTTCAGTGAGAGCATTGGAAACTGTCGTCGTTTCAGGTTTTCAGGTGACGCCGAAGCGAGGTTGGACGGACAAATTCATTTACCCCCCCTTCGATTTCAAGATGACTGATTCCATCGTCACCAACTTCCACCAGCCCAAATCGACGCTTCTCATGCTCCTTTGTGCTTTTACTGAGAGGGAATTTATTTTCAAGGCATATAAGGAAGCGTTAAAAAAGCAGTACCGATTCCTCAGTTATGGCGATGCCATGCTGATCCTCTGATTTGTTTTGCGGGTTGGGGCAATCATAGCCGCCGCAGGCGAAGGGAAACGATTCATTTCTGAGAGTGATAATTCAAAGAAACAATTCGCTGAGCTGGGCGGCGAGCCCCTTTTCCTAAGGTCTGCGATAATATTTCTTGAATCACCCATCATTGATGAAACCGTAGTGACAGTCCCTGCCTCCAACGTGGAAAAATGTAATCAGCTTTTGAGAAAATGTAGTGATGGTCACAACGTGCACGTAATTCCTGGGGGCGAGCAGAGACAGGAAAGTGTCTACAACGCTTTTTCTCAAATTAGAGAGAGGGTGGAAGTTGTGATAATTCATGACGCCGTCCGTCCTTTTCTCCAGACTGAATGGATCGAGAAAACTGTAGAACTTACGGACACTTACGACGGCGCGATTGTTGCGATCCCTGCCACAGATACGCTGAAGACTTCTGACAACGATATCATCAACAGAACCATGGATCGCTCCACAGTTTGGCAGGCCCAGACGCCCCAGACATTTGCTGTGGGCATCCTGGACAAGGCTTTTGAACACGCTCTGGCGCTGGGCATTGTGGGAACCGATGAAGCGCAACTGGTGGAAACTGTAGGAGGCCGAATTGCCATTGTGGAGGGAAGCTCTTTTAATATAAAGATCACCACCAAGAACGATCTTACCCTTGCTGAGGCTATTCTCTCTATGGGTCAATATGGTTAGGACAGGAATCGGCTATGACGTTCATCGGCTTTCAGCGGGCGAGACCCTGATTATCGGTGGCGTCACAATTCCGTCTGACAAGGGTTCCGTTGGTCACTCCGATGGGGATGTTTTGACACATGCTATTGTGGATGCGCTCCTGGGCGCCAATGCTTTGGGTGATATCGGTACCTACTTCCCCAGTAGCGATGATAGGTGGAAAGGGGTATCGAGCCTCACCTTTCTTTCACACGCTGTAGAACTGGTGAGCGAAGCAGGATTTGTGATTGGAAACGTGGACGGAACCGTCGTTCTTGAGTCTCCCCGGCTGAGAAAATATCTCCAGTCCATGCGGCAGACGCTTGCTTCAGAGATGAGTCTTGACACTCAGTCTGTATCGGTGAAGGCTACCACCTCAGACGGTCTGGGATTCACCGGTATCGGCGAAGGGATTGGCGCTATCGCAATCGTTACACTCAGGCGACCGGACGGCTGAGGTAAAAGATTCCTATCACTCTTTCTTCTCGAGCCAAAGTAAACATCGGTCTGAAAATCACGGACCGGCGGGACGACGGCTACCACACCATCGTGACCATTTTCCAGGAAATTTCATTGGCCGACGAAATTATTCTTGATGAAACCTCCGAAGGTTGCACGCTCACCTGTTCAGGACTGGCGCTTCCTACCAACCATACAAATCTTTGCGTAAAAGCTTATAATTCATTGAAAAAAGCTGTCCCCGGACTTGACGGCGTCTCCATTCATCTCGAAAAACGGATTCCCGTAGCGGGAGGATTAGGCGGAGGGTCAAGCAACGCCGCCACCGTTCTGACCGGAGTGAATGATCTTTTTGGGTTGGAGCTTAGCGATGGCCTTATTAAAGAGATGGCTGTAACATTGGGTGCCGATGTCCCTTTCTTTTTGAAAAGGGGAACACAGCTGGCAGAAGGTATCGGTGACCGGTTGACACCTGTCTCACTCCCGACAATGGAGTCGATACTTTTGGTTTGTCCATCAGTGGAGATATCGACGGCCTGGGCCTATGGAAAAGTCAAAAACTCCTTGTCCGGCAGATTTGAAGCTGGTAATTTCGCGGCCCTCATAGAAGAACACTCATCGTGGGAATCTCTGGGGAAGTTTTTTGAGAACGATTTTGAATCTCTGGTATTTCGAACATATCCAGAGATTGGTGACCTGAAGAAACGGCTTTTAGACGCCGGGGCGGGATTTGCCAGTCTGTCGGGTAGCGGCTCGACTGTGTTTGGAATCTTTGAGGACAACGATGTTGCTGAAAAAGCCCTGAAACAGTTCTCTTCCTTCCAAACCTTCATTACCCATCCCGTTACACGCTGACTTTGCCCCGTATCTTTTTGGGATGTGGTCTAACTGGCATGACGCCCGGCTGTTAACCGGGACGATGCAGGTTCGAATCCTGCCATCCCAGCCACATTTCAGATGTGGCGCGGTCCGCGAATCGAGTAAGTTTCCCGGACGTGCCTGTAATAGTTTTGCCGGGTCGTCCAACGGCAGGACCGCGGCCTTTGGAGCCGTTAATCTTGGTTCGAATCCAAGCCCGGCAACAGTGAGATGAGGAGATATAATGAAAGTCTTTAGTGGAAGATCAAACAAACCACTGACAGCGGAAATAGTGAAACATCTCGGTATCGAGATGGGCAAGATAAGTTTCCGTCAGTTTGCTGACGGAGAACTGTGGGTGAAGTATGAAGAGAACATTCGAGGACAGGATGTTTTCGTTGTTCAATCGACTCAACCACCGGCGGAGAATATCCTTGAACTCGTTTTTATGATCGATGCAGCTGTTCGAGCTTCAGCGGACCGTGTAACGGCTGTAATCCCTTACTATGGCTATGCCCGCCAAGACAGAAAGGATCAACCGAGAGTCCCAATCTCAGCCCGTGTGATTATGGATATGTTATCCAGTGTCGGAGCGGGACGTGTGCTCACCATGGATCTTCATTCACCGCAAATTCAGGGGTTTACTCATATCCCGTTCGATCACCTTTATGCCCGGCAGCTTGTTTTTAAAAGATTGCGTGAGTTTGACCTTCATCCCGATAAGACGGTCATTTTGGCGCCAGATGTGGGACGGGCACCCATGGCACAGGCTTATGCTAAGCGCCTAGGAGTCGGTTTCGGTCTCGTTGACAAACGACGCACTTCACCGAACCATGCGGAAGTGGTACACCTGATTGGAGATATGAAAGACAAAGAAGTTTTTGTTATGGATGACATGATCGATACTGGCGGTAGCATGATTAATTCAGCTGAAGCGGCTATTGCAAATGGGGCCACTTCGGTCTTTGCCTTGGCCACCCATGGGCTTTTTTCCGGCGAGGCTCCCCAAAGATTTATGGATTCATCTATCAAGAAAGTCATTGTGACTGACACCGCAAAATTGGATGATGACCGGCGATTCGATAAACTGGAAGTAATATCGGTTGCTTCTCTGTTTGCGAACGCTATCGCCAATATCCATAGCGGTGAGTCTGTCAGTGCACTTTTCAACGTTTAACCGGAGGTAGTTATGGCTCAAGAGTTCAAACTTGAACTTGATAAGCGGACAGAACTGGGAAATCAGACTGCGAAACAGATGAGAGATAAAGGTAAGATACCCGGTATATTTTACTCGGCTACGCATGATGCAGTCCCGTTTGTCATAGACAGGCGCCACCTCCACGATGCACTTCAATCCATGTCTCGGGTCTATGCCGTAACTGTGGGTGAAGAAAAACTTCACGTAATTTTTAAGGAAATTCAATACCACCCTGTCACTGAAGAGATTGTTCACGTGGATCTTTTTGGTGTGAGCCTTAAGGATACGATCACGCTCTCAATACCGGTGGTCTTGGACGGCGAAGCAGCTGGTGTTAAGACCGGTGGCATAATGACGCAGAATATTACAGAACTGGAGATTAGTTGTCCCGCCACAAAAGTGCCCGAGGCTGTACATCTAGATGTGGAAGAAATGGAAGTCGGTGACAGTGTCCATGTTTATGATCTTTCTATCGAAGATGGAGAAATCTTGACCAATCCTGACATTACGGTGGTTTCCGTCCAAGCTCCGAAAGAAGAGATTATTGAAGAGCCTGAGCTTGAAGAGGAAGAACTTGAAGGTGAGGAAGGTGAGGAAGGTGAAGGTGTCGAAGGTGAAGAAATACCCGCGGAAAAAGGTGAGGGCGAAGGTGCTGAAAAACCATCCGGTGATAGCGAGAAGGAGGAAGGTGCTTCAAAGTGATTGCGTTTATCGGTTTAGGCAATGTGGAAGCTCACTATGCCGGAACAAAACACAACTTTGGGTTTTGGGTAGTGGATGAGCTTGTTCGCCGCCGAAATCTCGTTTTTCGACCAGGAAACGATAACTACGTTTATGCTGGATCTGATGATCTTGTCTGGGTTAAACCGACATCGGGTATGAACAGAAGTGGTATTTCAGTGAAGAAAGTTCAGGCCCATTGGCAGATTGATCTGGCAGATCTGCACATCATCGTGGATGATGTAGACCTTTCACTGGGTACTATGCGGGTTCGGCCTGCCGGTGGCGACGGATGTCACCGCGGTCTGGAATCGATCATCTACCAACTGGGTAGCACCGACTTCCCGCGGATTCGCATGGGTATCGGCACGGAGGAGCAGATGCGACCGGCAGAAGATTATGTGCTAAAACCATTCCGGAAGGAAAATCAATCCTTGGCTGAAGAAATGATGATCCGAGGTGCCGATGCAGTGGAATCTATTTTGACCAGAGGTTTGGAAAAGACCATGGCTGAATTCAACAGATTACATACAGAGGAGTTAGCCGAGTAATGACCTTGTTTTATTTTATTCCACTGGCGGGTGTTTTGGCTTTGATTTATGCGCTTGTGAGATCTTCCTGGGTAAACAAGCAGGATCCTGGCAATGAGAAGATGATAGAAATCGGTACAGCTGTTCGGGAAGGTGCCATGGCATTTCTCGCTCGGGAGTATAAGGTCTTGGCGGTGTTTGTGGTTGCGGTAGCCGCCCTTCTTGCATGGGGTAATGCGTCACAAAACACCAGCATGGTGGCAGTAAGTTTTATTGTTGGTGCTCTTTGCAGTGGTTTTGCCGGATTCTTTGGTATGCGAGTAGCTACAGCGGCTAACAACCGTACAACGCAGGCTGCCAGAACCAGCCTCAATTCTGCCCTTGGTGTCGCTTTTGCAGGCGGATCTGTCATGGGTATGAGTGTTGTGGGCTTGGGTGTGATTGGTATCTCTTCGCTGTTTTATCTTTACGGCGGACTGAATGAAAGTGTTGATCTTCAACACGTGATGACACTCCTCTCGGGATTTGCCATGGGTGCATCATCCATAGCTCTTTTTGCTCGCGTTGGAGGTGGTATCTTCACGAAAGCAGCTGACGTGGGTGCTGACCTTGTGGGGAAACTGGAAGTGGGCATTCCGGAAGATGATCCTCGAAATCCTGCTACTATAGCTGATAACGTCGGTGATAATGTGGGTGATGTGGCCGGAATGGGTGCAGATCTGTTCGAATCTTACGTCGGTTCTATTATTGGAGCCATGGTTCTTGCGGCAGCGGCCGGTGCTACCAACTTGGTCATGTTGCCGCTTTATCTGGCAGGAGCAGGCATTTTTGTCTCCATCATCGGAACATTCTTTGTGAGAACCAAGGAGAGCGGCAACCCTCAGACCGCGCTCAATATCGGCACATATGGCTCCAGTGTTCTTATGTTGGCCGTCAGTTATTTTATCATTGATTATTTTGTCCCAGGCACAGCCATGCTGAATGACAAAGTTGTAAAGGCTGTAGATATATTTGGTGCTACCACTACCGGGTTGGTGGCGGGCATTCTGGTGGGGACGCTGACAGAATACTACACAGCTGAATCCCGCGGTCCGGCAAGGAGCATCTCCAAGTCGAGCGAAACCGGTCCGGCTACGAATATCATTTCCGGCTTGGCAAACGGAATGCAATCAACAGTGTTTCCGGTTCTCAGCATTGCCATAGCCATTATAGTAGCATACAATTTTTCGGGTCTTTATGGCATTGCAATTGCGGCGTTGGGGATGCTCTCTACTACGGGAATCCAATTGGCGGTGGATGCGTACGGTCCCATCGCAGATAACGCCGGGGGCTGTGCAGAAATGGCGAAACTACCATCAGAAGTTCGTGAAAGAACAGATAAACTGGATGCCGTGGGGAATACCACAGCCGCCATTGGTAAAGGATTTGCTATAGGATCCGCTGCATTGACAGCCTTGGCTCTTTTCGGTGCTTACCAGACAAAAGTAGGTCTTGATTCAATTGATATTATGAAACCCACAGTTATGGCGGGATTGCTGATTGGAGGTGCACTGCCTTTCCTGTTTTCGGCCTTCGCTATGCGGGCTGTTGGTGAGACTGCCTTTGAAATGATTGAGGAAGTCAGAAGGCAGTTTCGAGAAATAGAAGGCTTACTGGAAGGCAAAGCCAAGGCTGATCATGCCCGCTGTGTGGATATTGCCACGGCGGCGGCTATTAAGCGGATGATCGCTCCAGGATTGCTGGCAGTACTTACACCGGTGTTTTTCGGATTGGTACTGAAAAATCCTGAGATGCTAGGAGGTGTTCTAGCGGGAGTAACAGTAACCGGAGTGCTGCTTGCTATCTTTATGGCCAATGCCGGTGGTTCTTGGGACAATGCAAAAAAATATATTGAAAGTGGTGCTCACGGTGGCAAGGGAAGCGATGCTCACAAAGCCGCTGTGGTTGGAGACACAGTTGGCGATCCCTTTAAAGATACAGCGGGCCCGTCGCTGAACATTCTGATCAAACTAATGTCTGTGGTCTCACTGGTCATTGCACCACTGATTTCATAGAATTAAGGAGAAAGTATGAGATACTACGAAACGCTCTATATCGCACACCCTGATTATGAAGATGCGCGTTTAGATGAGCTCAAGAACAATGTAGATGAGCGGATTAAGAATCATGGTGCTGAGATCGTCAACTCTTACACTTGGGGTAAACGACGACTTGCTTATGAAGTGAACAAATTCAGATACGGTAACTATATGATGCTCCAATATTCTGTTCAGGAACCTTTCATTGATGAGTTGAACAGTTGGATGGAACTTCAGGAACCGATTTTGGCATATCTCACCACGCGTCTTGATGATGCACCTGTTATCAGGGAAGACTCAAACAGTGAAGCATCATTTGATAAAAAGGATGTTAAGGTTGAGACCAAGTTGGAAACGGAGGGCTAAGCTATGGCGTTTATGGGACGTGGGCGAGTATGCAAATTCTGTGAGGACCGTACCCTCACCATCGATTACAAGAACGTTAAACTGATTAGAAAGTTTGTGAATGAGCAGGGTAAAATCATCCCCGGACGTGTGACGGGCACTTGCTCCAGGCATCAGCGGCAGCTGACCGGTGCAATCAAGCGGGCGCGAAACATTGCGTTGCTTTCTTACACTGGCGATGAATTTAGCGGTTAGTCAGGAAAGGGTCTGTGACAATGGAAGTTATCCTCAAACAAAAGATTGACAAGCTTGGCGACGTGGGTGATGTGGTTAGGGTAAAAGATGGCTACGCCAGGAACTACCTTATGCCTCGAGGCTTAGTTGTAGAAGCAACGCCCGGGAATATGAGAGAAGTTGATGTACTCAAAAATCAGATTACCGCTAGGGACAAAAAAACCACAGGACACCACAGCGAGGTTGCTGAGCAGCTTTCCAAGCTGAAACTTTCCGCGCCGGTGAAGGTCGGCGAAGATGACCGGCTCTTTGGCTCAGTAACAGCTATCACAATTAGTGAGCTTCTCCAAGAGCAAGGTTTTGATGTGGATCGGAAAGCTATCCAGCTGGATGAGCCCATCAAATCGCTGGGTGTGCACAATGTTTCCATTAAGCTCCACACTGATGTGGAGACTGAAATAAAGGTATACGTGATTAAAGAATGAGGCGAAAGCCCTCATCTATTATCTGTAAAACCCCCGCTGTGGCGGGGGTTTTTTGTTGCAGATTCCTGACCTCCCATCTATCTTCGTTGCATGTACGCTGACGTCTCTTTCCCCATCTCAAGCTGGCGGGTCTTTACTTACCGGATACCGAAGCCGCTGGATGGAGTGATTAAGACAGGGATCCGCGTCAAGGCACCGCTGGGCCGGCGCAAGGCGGTTCAGGGTGTTGTTGTGGGCCTAGGAGACAAAGCTAAGTTTAAAGGTAAGATTCAACTCATTAGTGAAGTTGTGGATGACGTACCACTTTTGGACGATACGCTCTGGCGGCTCATTTCGTGGGTGAGCGATTACTATCTTACACCTCTGGGGCTAGTGATGCGGTCGGCGGTGCCGTCCGGTCTGTCGCAACAATATGAGCCGGCCCAGATTCTGGAAGTGAGTGCTGAAAAAATTTCTGCCGATCAGCTACAAGAGCTAAAGGAAAAAGCGCCCAAACAATACAAAGTTATCCAGGCAATATCTAACCGAGGCGGGAAACTTTTTGTAAAAGATCTTTCTGATGTATCTGACCGGGCTTCTGCCATCTGCCGGTCTCTTGAGAAAAAGGGGCTGGTGGCTGTTCGGGCCCTTACCAGGGAGCCGGAACTGGGCGGACTTAAAGTGACTTCTGTTCACAAAAAGATTGAACTGACAGCTGAGCAACAAGCGGTTGTTGACGAAATAATGAAGTCTATGAAGCAAGGTCTGTACAGTGCTTCATTACTTCATGGAGTTACAGGTAGTGGAAAGACGGAAGTGTACATTCATCTGGCACGAGCCGCGCAACAGCTCGGCAAGACATCCATCATTCTTTTGCCTGAAATTTCCCTTACGCCCCAGATTGCCGGACGGTTTTGGTCAGTGTTCGGTGAGGAGGTGGCCATCTGGCACAGCCGTATGACATCCTCTGAGAGAAGCTGGACATGGCGCCAGATCTGCGCCGGGAAGTACTCGGTTGTGGTGGGAGCCAGGAGCGCCATCTTTACCCCCATGAAAAATGTGGGCCTCATTGTTGTTGACGAAGAACAGGAGGGGAGTTTTAAGCAGGAGAGCCCCGCTCCGCGGTATCATGCCAGAGATGTAGCCCTTATGCGGGGGAAACTGAGCGATGCTATCACGCTGCTTGCCGGTGCCACACCGAGTATGGAATCATACTACAATCAGGCCACTAGCAAGCTGAACTATCTCAGGCTGACATCCCGGTATGGTGATGCGCTCTATCCCAGAGTCCATGTGGTGGACATGAATGAAGAACGTGCCGTTTTGGAGGATTATTCCATTGTTTTGTCAAGAGAACTGACTGAAAAAATTGCTGAGCGGATGGAACGTAAGGAACAGGTGATTTTACTTCAGAACAGGCGGGGTTTTGCAACGGTGGTCGCCTGTGTGGACTGTGGTGAGGTGGAGATGTGCAAGCACTGTCAGATCGTACTGACGTTTCATAAGTCAGATTCGTTACTGAAGTGCCACTACTGTAATTTTCAAAAACCAGTTCCTACGCTTTGTGCAAAGTGTGATGGTACACTAAGGCTTGGCGGAACGGGGACTCAAAAAGTGGAAGAAGTTCTAATTCGAAAATTCCCTGACATTCAGTATGTAAGGATGGATATGGATACCACCCGCCGGAAGGGGGCCTACACAAAAATTCTAAAGGAGTTTGGTGAAGGACGATACGATGTTCTTTTAGGAACTCAGATGATTGCCAAAGGCCTCGACTTTCCTAACGTCACGCTGGTGGGTGTTGTCAATGCTGACACAGGACTTTTTCTGCCCGATTTCAGAGCCGGGGAGAGGACTTTTCAGCTTATCTACCAAGTGGCGGGCCGCTCAGGCCGTGGCACCAAGCCTGGAGAAGCGGTTATACAGACCAGCCATCCTGACGATCCTGCTATAAAATCCGCGTCCCAGCTTGATATTGAAAAATACTACAATATCTGCCTGAATGAGCGTAGGGAACTGATGTATGCCCCTTTCAGTTGGATGGCAAGAGTGGAATTTTCCGGTCCGGATGAGAAAAAGGTTTGCTTAGCAGCAAAAAATCACCTGAAGAAGAACAGTGAAAAACCGAAATGGCTAGAGATTGTGGGGCCCGCGCCCTGTCCTGTGGAGCGTCTCCGTGGAAACTACCGGTATCAGATCATTTTTAAATCACCGAAACAGAAGGATAAAAACGGTGAACTTTTTCATACATTTCTGAAGCGACATTTCACCGGATCCGAGAAAAAGGGAAAGAAAGGAAATGTCAGGGTTACTATGGATGTTGATCCCATATCTCTCCTCTAAAATAATGCGGAAAACATTATTGATTTTTTTTCTCATTGGATCCGCCTGGGCGCAAACTTCTTACCAGTCTCTCGACATTGCCTATCACGTTCGCTCTCTCGGAATGTCCGGCAGCGGTGTAGCGGACGTTCTCGGGGCGGATGTTTCATCACTGAACCCCGCCCTTTTGTCAGGCAAAGAGAAAACATTGATTCTTTCGGCAGTACGCTATCCCGCCACGGTTCAATCTCAGTTAGCTGAGTGGCGAATGGCTGTGAAAGGCCTGTCTGTTGCTGCCACTTTCCGCAGTGTCAACTATGGCGCTTTCAAAGAACGCGACCGAGATGGCAACGACATGGGTTCGTTTTCAGCCGGTGATGCTTGGCTCAACGTAGCTGTGGCTAAAAGTCTGTCTTCACTAGCTGATGTGGGTGTATCGGTGGGGATGTTTCAAAGCAGTGTGGGGAATGTCACCGCTGTACTGGGCCTCGTTTCGTTGGGTGGTAGAGTGAGCATACCACAGCTTGAAACATCGCTGGGTGTTTCTATTCGCAACCTCGGTACCACTGTTAAGGAGTACACGTCACATATTGAAGTGATCCCTACATCTGTGGCTATAGGAGTCACAAGAAAAATGGAATATCTGCCGCTCACTCTTTCTGCCGATGCAGTCTGGTGGGAGAAGCGCAGTCTTTTCAGGCTGGGTGGTGAGTTTTCGCTGCCGAGAGGACTTTTTCTGCAACTTGGCACAAGTTCCTTCCGGTCCGATCTTCAGACAGGAAAACTGTGGCGAGATATCGCCTCCGGTTTTTCTCTCGGCTTTGGATATAGTCTGAAGCGGGTTTCAGTAGGTTTTGCCGTGGCAAACAGTGGTGTAGGCGGCATGAGCCTGGGTGTCGGTTTTTCACGCCGGTTTTAGTTACTTTGCAGGTGGCGAAAAAGATCATTTTATCCCTATTGAGTTCGAGTTAAACTTTACAATCTTTCCTGCGGAAAATGAGTCTGTTTGTATTTTCAATCAGGCTAAAATTCTAATTTGTTGACTTAGGAAATGGATATAAACAAAGACAAAGATTCCAGACTGGACCAGTTCACAGCCAACCCACGGCGCGCTTTGTGGACGCTGGCCATGCCCATGATGCTGGGTATGATGGTACAAACTATCTACACAATAGTGGATATGATATTCGTTGGCCGGGTGAGCGGCGACGCTCTAACGGCCCTGGCGTTTAATCTTCCACTCCTTTTCTTTGGCCTGGGCCTGGTATTTGGTCTTGGCTCCGGTGTCACAGCCGTCATCGCTCAATACATTGGTGCCAAAGATAAGCGAAATGCGGACAACTGTGCTGAGCACGCAGTTATTCTTGGTCTGTTGCTTGGACTGTTTCTGACAGTTATCGGATTGTTAAAAGGGAAAAAAATCTTGATATTGTTGGGAACACCGGCCTCAATCCTTCCTCTGGCATGGGACTACTTCAGTGTTATCGCTAGCGCCTATATTTTTCTTGTCCTTTCCATCTTTTTTCGATCTATTCTTTCTGGTGAAGGAGACATGAAAACGCCCATGATCATTCAGGGCGGAGGAACGATACTGAACATCATCCTCGATCCCATTTTCATTTTCGCCCTGGACATGGGCGTGAAAGGTGCAGCAGTTGCCACGGTGGTAAGCCAGGCTGTGGTTGCACTTATTTTTGCTTATCTCATGCTGGTAAAACAGCACAGTTACATCAACTTTGCCTTGAAGGATTTTTCCTTTTCGAGTACAATCCTCTCCAAGATTTTCAAGATTGGTCTGCCCGCCTCTTTCTCCATGATTATTATGGCTTTGGGTGGCGGGGCGTTTAACAGAATTCTTGTCATGTTTTCCAGCGAGGCTGTAGCGGGATACCAGATCGGTATCCGTATAGATCACGTTTTTCTCATGCCAGCAATTTCCGTTTCCTCCAGCCTTGTCACTTTGGTAGGCATGTTCTACGGAGCACAACGAACCGATTTGATAAGGTCCATCACAGGTCATGCAATCAAAAGTTGCGTACTCATCGCTGTGGTTATTGGAGCGATCTTTTTTATTTTTGCACCCAAAATGGTTACTGTCTTCAGTGATGAAGCGGCCATCCGGGCTGTGAGTTCTCAGTACCTGAGGTATTTTGTGTTCGGTTATCCTTTTGTTGCTATAAGTATGATCAGCGGCAGAGCGCTTCAAGGATTGGGTCAAGGGATACCTATGCTTGTAATTACCATTATGCGTGTACTACTGGTGAGTGTTTCCCTGGCGTCATATTTTGTTTTTGTTATGGGTAAGACCATCGAATGGGTGTGGATTGCCCAGGTCATATCCGTGATGGTATCTTCCTCTGTGGCAACTGTTTGGCTTTTGACTATATTTCGCAAATTGGAGCGTGGAGAACTGGTAGAGCCCGAACCCGCCGTCTCCATGAGTCTTGCCGGGAAGGTACAGGGTGCGTAATGTCACCGCAAGGTAACAGTCTTCAGGAAACATTAGCTCCGGATAACGTTTGTTTCGGCTGTGGACCTGCAAATGTAAAAGGGTTACGGATTCGCAGTTTTTTTAAGGGAGGTGAATATATTTGTGACTGGCAAGCCAGTAAGCATCATGAAGCATTTTCAGGTGTTTTGAATGGAGGTATCATCGGTGCCCTTATGGATTGCCATTCCAATTGGGCTGCTGCTCATTTTCTCATGAAAAAAAACGGTGAAGACCAAGTGCCGGCAACGGTCACTGCGGACTATTTCGTTAAAATGAAACGTCCCACACCTACTGACAAAGGTGCAATTCATCTCTCAGCCCGAGTTGTGAAATCAACAGAGGAGAGGGTCACTGTGGAAGCTGTATTGGAAGCCGGCGGAAAAATTTGCGCAACTTGCATTGGAACATTTGTTGCAGTTAAACTGGGGCATCCCGCCTACTATAGATGGTAAAAACTGTGTTTCGGTTTTGTTTTCCAATCTCTTTTTCAGGTTTACTTTTTATATCCTGTGCCTCTGTTCCCACCTGGCAAGCTCCGTCAGATTTGGGTGACCGTTTCGACGTAACTATCTATAGGGATACCTGGGGTGTCCCCCACATATACGGTAAAACCGATGCTGATGTGGCCTTTGGTCTGGCCTACGCCCACGCCGAAGATGACTTAGAGAATATGGAAGTTTCTCTTCTTGCCGCTCGGGGGATTCTCGCTTCCCATCAGGGAATTAAATCCGTCCCCATCGATTTTTTTGTCAAACTTTTTAAGCTGTATGAAACAGTGGAAGAAAAGTATGAAACGGACCTTTCCCCGGAAGTGAGAAAAGTTTGCGAAGCCTACGCCGATGGAATTAATTATTACATTACTCGCCACCCCGGTTCCGAAACAGCCGGTCTTTACCCTGTTTCCGGGAAGGACATAGTTACAGGTTTCTCTCTTAGAACCACCTTCTTTTTTGGACTGGATGGTGTTATTCGCAGGCTTATGCGAGATCAAAGGCCCGAAACTCTGGCTTCTTCCTCCGACGAAATGCATCTGACAGACACCTTCGGCGGAACCCCCGTGGGCTCCAACGGTTTTGGTGTATCACCTGAAAGGACAGCCGATGGGGGCACTTTTTTCCTCTCAAATACGCATCAGCCTTGGAACGGTCCCCTGGCCTGGTATGAGGCACACGTAAAAAGTGAAGAAGGGTGGCAGGTGTCCGGTGCTCTTTTCCCTGGCATGCCTGTTTTTGGCGTCGGCCACGATTTTAACAAAGGGTGGACCCATACGGTTAATGAGCCTGACCTCATTGATGTTTATGAACTTGTTATCAATCCTCGAAACAAAGACCAGTATCGCTATGATGGCAAGTGGCTGGAGTTCGAAAAGTTTAAGGTTCCCATTATTGTAAAGCTGTGGGGACCAATTAAATGGACGGTTCGCCGGGAAGGCTTATGGTCAATCCATGGCCCTGTCATCAGGCGTCCCTTCGGCACTTTTGCTGTTCGCCATTCCAGTTTGAAAGATATTCGAGCTGTTGATCAGTGGTACAGGATAAACAAAGCTAAAAACCTCGCTCAGTTTACGGAGGCCATGAAAATGGTGGCCATTCCCAGCTTCAATACGGTTTACGCTGACAGAGAGGGCAACATTTTCTATATCTATAATGGGCGGTTTCCGAAACGGGATGAAGCCTTCGATTGGCAAGACTATCTCCCGGGTGATACTTCCGCTGTGGTTTGGAACGAGTTTCTTCCGCTGTCAGAGATTCCTCAAGTGCTGAACCCGTCATCCGGTTTTGTCCAATCCTGTAACCACACACCGTTCATGTCTTCCGGGGAAGGCGACAACCCTGACCCCGCACTTTTTTCGCCCACCATGGGAATCGAAACTCATAAGACCAATCGTTCCCTCCGTGCCCAGGAAATTTTCACCAATAATGGCTCAATGACTTTTGACGAATTTCTTAAAGCGAAATTTGATCTTTCTTACTCCCAGCATTCTAAACATGTTCAGCTTATTGAAAAGTTAGTTTCTAAAGTAAAGAGTGATGATCCCCTTGTGAATAGGGCGTTGAAACTTATGGGTTCATGGGATCACCGAATGAATATTGATAACCGGCAGGCAGCAGTCAGTATTCTGACGCTCAGGGAATTCGATTCCTATTTATGGCGGGATCTTGATATGCATCCCGATGAAGAGTTGGAGAAAACGGTTCGAAAAAGTGCAGATTTTCTGATGAAACATTACGGCCGTTTGGATGTGACATGGGGGGAAGTACAAAGGCTTGTTCGAGGAAAAGAGAACCTCCCCATTGCCGGTGGCCCCGATGTTCTCAGAGCAGTTTACTCCCGTGGTGATGAAAAAGGTCAACAAGTGGCTGTTGCGGGAGACAGCTACATTCTTGCTGTGCGGTGGGATAAGGAAGGAAATATGGAATCTTTCAGCGGTCATCCCTTTGGCAGTGCCGCTGTTGATCAATCATCTCCCCATTTTGATGATCAGTCACCCCTGTTTGCCCAGCAGGAGCTGAAACCTGTCTGGCTTGATTTGGAAGATATCAAGGCAAATCTGGAGCGGGTTTATCGCCCAGGTGAAGAACAATGATAAAGGTAGCTGTCAACGATTTCGTCCGGCGGCAGGTAGAGGGGTCAGGCAAAACATACGCCACAGATCTTACTTTTGAAGAGATAGTGAACCACGCTTCAGTCCGCTTTGAAACAGGATATTTCAAGGAAGGGTATAGGGATGGAGTAGTGATTGTTGAAGCCGCAGATGAAATGACCAGCCATTTTGTCTGTCCTTATGTAAAAATTGATCAGGCCACAGAACTGAAGGCCGAATCTGTCCGACGTCGAGAAGGGGAGGAGCCTTACATTCAGATCCGTGCAGCCATGGGCTCACCACTGCCGGTGGAGAAAGTGGAGTTCATTCTGTATCGCCACGATATACTTAAGGAGAATGATGAGCATAGTAGTGATGCTGAATGGGAACTGATTTCAATCCAGGCTGTGCCTGAAGGGGTGGATCAACTGCCCATGGGGCCAGTTACCATGATGCGGAACCAGCTGGCACTCCCAGGCGGGACCAAAGCTCATTACAGTTCTGAAGAGTGGGCTGAAGCTGTGAGGTTCTGGCAGGAGTATGCGGCGCTTACTCCGGGAGAAAAGACTTAGTTTTTCCGTTCTTCCTGGTGGACCATGGGAACGAATCGGACGGGAATGATATTATTCCGTGCCATTTTGCCTGTCTCATCCTTTTCAATCACAAGCAGGTCTTGGCCCCACCACCGAGGTCCAACTGGCAAGACCATTCTGCCTCCCGGTTTGAGCTGCTCCACCAATTCCTGAGGCACTTCCTCAGGGGCCGCTGTAACGATGATCCGATCAAAGGGTTCCTCTTCAGGCCACCCTTTGTAGCCGTCTCCAACTCGGACGGAAATATTATTGTAACCAAGCCGCCTCAGAGTCACCTTTGCTTTGCGGCCAAGTTCAGGTACAATTTCTATGGTGTAGACGTGGTGAACCAACTTCGCCAACACAGCGGCCTGATAGCCTGAGCCGGTACCGATCTCCAGAACCACATGGTGACTGTCGGGCTGGAGCAATTCTGTCATGAATGCCACAATGTAAGGCTGGCTGATTGTCTGTCCGTAACCGATGGGAAGGGGGCCGTCAGAGTAGGCCGTGGGCCAGAGCGATTCATCGATAAAAAGGTGCCTAGGGACGCCCCGTATAGCGGACAGGACCTCTTCATTCTTTACACCACGGGATTCAATCTGCGTCTCGACCATAACTTCTCTTAACTTTTCATAATCTTTATCATCTTGGGCAAAAACTAGGGAGGCAAAAGTAAAACAGACAATCCCAATTATACTTCTGAAATACCGCACATCCATACTCTTTACCCTAATAAAGGAAAGTAGGTCGTAACGGTGATTTTCACAAGAGGGATAAGTAATTTGTATTTTGTTATTTCTTTCTTTGGCAAACTTTATCTTTATTTAAATTGATTATTAACGATGTGATGTCTTTGGAAAACATGCACTTCCCTGTTAATTTCGCGCCCTTGTTTAACATGATTAAATCAAGTTTATCATCGATCAATAATTCATGATTAAGATAGCTGTTATTAAGGAGATTTCTATCTGTGATTTCATGGTTGATCTCATGTCTAAGATGCGGAACGGCACGTGCCAGTGCTGATTCAGGATGGCTCAGCAGGATAATCAGATTGTAGGTATCGTTGGTGGCGCCGTGGCAGGTTCAGAGGCGGTATACCAGTTTACGGAGCGGGGTGTCCGTTGCATTGTGTTTGAACAGAATGACCTTCCTTATGGGAAAATAGAGGATGGTCTTCCCAAGTGGCATGTGAAGCAGCGGAAAAAAGAGATGGAACTCATTGATACTCGCATCGGTCATGAATTGGTGGATTTTCTGCCGAACACCCAAATGGGAAAAGATTTCACTATGGAAGAACTTCTAGCTATGGGTTGCAGTGCTGTGCTCATGGCAAACGGCGCTTGGAAGGACAGATCATTTCCTATCAAGGACATAGAACAATACGAGGGAGACGGATTTTACTATCAGAACCCGTTTGTCTATTGGTATAATCACAATGAACAGTCCAGCTATACAGGAGAACAGATAGGGGTAGAAGATAATGTTTTAGTTGTAGGTGGTGGATTAGCCTCCATTGATGTGGTGAAGATAATACAGGTGGAGCTTGTGTCGCGTGTTTTGAAGGAACGGGGGATCGAAATGGGTACTATCGATCTTGAGCATAAGGGGATCCCCGCTGCTCTAGAGGAATTTAATTTGACTTGGGATGACCTGGAACTTGAGGGCGCTTATCTCCTCTATCGTCGAAATGTGCGCAACATGCCGTTTACTGCAATACCGGTGGATGCAACTCCCGAAAAAGAGCAGAAAATCCGCGATACCCGTGTAAAGATATTGAAGAAAGCTCAGGACAAGTACCTCTTCCGTTTTAAAGGTCAGACACAGCCCATCGGAATCATTGAGGAAGAAGGTAAGCTGGTGGGACTTCGAATGATTGAAAACGATGTGGTCAATAATAAAGCTGTGCCGAAAGAAGGAACGGAGCACGACGTCTACGGTTCCATGGTAATCAGTTCCATCGGAAGTATTCCTGAACCGATAGAGGGTATTCCCATGGAGTGGAGCACTTACGATATCAAGGACGAAGAGACCGGGGAAGTCAACGGGCTTGATAACGTTTTTGGTGTCGGTAACGCCATTACAGGGAAGGGGAATATCCGCGTCTCGCGTGTTCACGCCAGGGAAGTAGCGGTTTATGTAGCTGATAAACGGCTTCCTGAAAATGGTGTGAACGTTGAGGCTGTTCGCAAAAAAGTCCGCTCTCTTCAAGATAGAGCAGGATACGACGGTGACTATCCGGCTTGGGTAAATGCTAAGGCAAGAGGATAATGATGTCCTCACTCACTTTTACATCTAAACCTTTCATCTGATCATCCAGGCCTGTGGTCCTCATTCAGTTATCTATATCGGGGCATAATCGCGACACTTCTTTCAGAAGAGGAAGGGAAGAGGTTTCTTGAACCCGACGGACAGGTAGACGTAGCGGACATTTCTTCTTTCTTCAGCCATATAGAATTCTTCCTCATAGCCTGCAATTACCAGCCAAGGATCACGTATCCAGACGTTCATTTCCGCTGAAATCTCGTAACGGCTCAAAGCTGTCTCTTCGGGAACAACGTCACTGATCTGATAGAAATATTCAAAATCGATGGCAAATGATGTGAGAGAAATGTCCAGATCCCAAAAAAGACCTCCTTTCAGATAGGAAGTTTTTCGGGTGTCATTGAGATAGTCCGACATATCGTAGGAAAGGGCTAGTTCAGAGGTGAGATTTGTAGAAGACTGATCGAAAAGAAAAGCACCGAAGCCTTGATTGTAGTGATACCGAATTCTCAAATCCGACGCTGAACTCTTGCGCAGAGAAGTAACAGTGAAGCGGTAAAACCGCGGAAATATATCAAATTTTCTGCTTGATTTGTATCTTGCAGTAGCCAGTGTATTGTCAGGAATGTACACTCCCAGAAGTCGCAGGTCGTGGAAGGAGTTCCCTTTGATCCGCTTCATGCGGTAGAAAGCGAGCCCACCCCAGTCGTTTAGCTGGCCCGCGCCACCTCTGCCGTACTGGGTCCACTTGGGCAAGTCTTCCGACGGTTCCTGTGAAAGGAGTAATGAGGCGAAAAGAGTGAGAACTAAATAGAGTGGGCGCCGCACCGCCGGGAGCAACCTAACTCTTGATGCGGTACCCTTTGTGGAACAGGAAGATACCGATTGAGGAGAAAAGCAACGTCATGACAATTGATGCTATCAGTGAGGTCGAGAAGGGTGTATCTCCTACTCCAAGGACAGATTGCCTCAGGCCATTGATTACGTAATAGATAGGATTGACGAGTGAGATGGTTCTCCAGAAGTCGGGGAGCATATTGATGGAATAGAACACACCGCCCAGGAAAATGAGAGGGGTGATAAAGAAATTGACCATTGAAGCAATGTTGTCCCATGTCTGGGCCATTATTCCAATGACCAATCCTATGCTTGAAAAGGCCCACGACACCAAGAAAATAATGAGAATCACTGAGAAGGGATTTTCTAACGGCATCCCTACAATAAAGATTCCGAGAAGCAGGACGAGGATTCCGTTAACAAATCCTCTCACAGCGCCACCGATGATGAAGGCGAGAGCCAGCTCCACATTGCTAAGAGGCGTGATAAGCATGTCCTGAATCTGCTGCAGCATTTTCATTTGTAGCATGCTGGAGGCAGTATTGTTGTAGGCGTTAGTGATAACATTCATCATGATGAGGCCGGGGAGGATGTAGACTGTGTAGGGGACACCATCAATGGATGAGATGCGGCGCTGGAGGGTGAGTCCGAAAATGATAATGTAGAGTCCCGAAGAGATCAGCCCGGGAATCACCGTCTGACGATAGACAGATAAGAAGCGGGTAATCTCACGCAAGACCAGAGTTCTGAATCCGATCCAGTTAATCATTGATGCCTCGTCCAGTCATGGCGACGAACACATCTTCCAGACTTGACTTGTTGATTTTTACTTCAAGAATGTGACATCCATTACTGCTGAGTGTCGCTACGATGTGGGTCAACTCTCTTTCTGGATTATCAACTGAGAAGATGAGGCGACCGCCGTCTGTCTCAGGTTCATAGACGAAGTCGAAATCGGATATTTGTGCTTCAAGAGAACCGTCCCATCCAGACAACGTCACTTCAATGCTGCCCTTGCCCAGAGATTTGATCAGTTCTCGAGGCGTTCCTTCAGACACTATCAATCCATCATTAATGATGGAAACGCGCTCGCACAACTGTTCGGCTTCTTCGATATAATGGGTGGTTAGAAGGATCGTCTTTCCCTGCTGGTGCAGCTCTCTGAGGAAATCCCAGAGCATGTGCCGCAACTCCACATCCACTCCCGCCGTCGGTTCATCGAGGATGAGTATGTCAGGATCGTTCACCAGCGCCTTAGCAATCTGAAATCTGCGCTTCATTCCACCGGAAAGCTTCCGCATCTTGGTTTCACTTTTTTCCGCCAGCCCAAATTTCTCTAGAAGCTCTTTTACTCTCGGCTGTGCTTCTTTCTTTGAAATTCCATAGTAACCAGCCTGGAAGATGAGAAGACGCTCGATGGGGAAAAACCAGTCTGACGTGAATTCCTGTGGCGACAATCCAATCTTAGAACGGGTGAAGCGGTAGTCCCGGATGACGTCTTTTCCGAATACGGAGATGGATCCTTTTTCCAGCCGTACAAGCCCCGTGATGAGACCGATTGTGGTTGTTTTCCCGGCACCATTAGGGCCCAGGAGGCCGTGGAATTCACCGGGTTGTATAGTGAGGTCGATTCCCTGAAGGGCGACTGTATCATCATAGGACTTACAGAGATCTCTGATTTCAATGGCGGCGGGCACAGCCGGAATTTACGTTCTATTAATCTGTGGGAAACAGAAAGAGATCAGGGCAGATAGGCCGCCCCAAAGACACCAGCCGAATCACCCATGGTATTTTTCACAATGGGGGTGGTGATATTGTCGTCGAAGCAGTAGCGACGGACGTAATCGGGCCCTTCGGTGTAAAGAAAGTTGACTTTAGAGACACCACCGCCCAGAACGATAATATGGGGATCGAGGATGTTAATGATGTTTGAGATAGCCATGCCGAAATTGTCTAGGAATTCTTCTTTCCACTCATTGGGTGGATTTTTCGCAATATCTGTAACGAGTGCTGTTTCACCTGTCATTTCGAGGTAGCGTTTTTCCAGCGCCGGGCCGGAGAGGTACTGTTCTACGCACCCCGACTTTCCACAATAGCACGGTTGCCCGCCAGGATAGAGGAGGGAGTGTCCCCATTCGCCAGCGATATACTGTCTTCCGTGGTAAGCACGGCCATCGATGGAAATGCCCCCCCCCCACGCCTGTTCCCAGGATGACGCCAAAAACAACTTTAGAACCCTTACCAGCTCCCAGTGAAGCCTCGGCCTGAGCGAAGCAGTTAGCGTCGTTGTCCAGTACAGGTGTGGCGCCGAAAATTGATTCAATATCATCTTTCAGCGGTTCGCCCACCAACGCTTGAGTATTGCCGTGCTTCAACCTGTCTCCTTCCGCGGTGAGAGGGCCCGGTACACAGACGCCGAACAGGAATTCATCGCTTAGTTGATCGCTCAGCTTTTTGTATAGTTTGGAGATTTGACCGAGAATGTGTTTGTAACCGTTATCACGCTCGGTGGGGACGCGCTCCCGAGCCAGAACATGACCATCACCATCGAGAACAGCACACTCAATCTTAGTACCGCCTATGTCAAGACCTACGCGCTTCATGAGGAGTGCAAAAGTACTTTTGGCATGGCGCTTTTCCAACCTTGGCTAAATTTCGATTGAATATGGGGGAAATATGATGAGTGTAGCATTGATAACAGGTTGTTCCAGCGGTTTTGGCATGCTTTCGGCAGCACGGTTGTCGGCGGCGGGGCACACCGTCTACGCCTCCATGCGAAATCTCCAAAAAAAAGAGGCATTGTTGGTAGAGGTAGAAAGTCGCGGCGGGGAAGTGAAGCTGCTTAAGCTTGATGTGACTGACAACACTACTATAGATGACGCCATTAACACAATCGAATCGGAGAGAGGCCGATTGGACATTCTTATCAACAATGCAGGGTACGGCCTGGGCGGTTTTTTCGAAGATATTTCGGAACGGGAATTCCGAGACCAGATGGAGACCAACTTTTTTGGCGTCCTGAAAATGACTCGAAGAGCACTGCCACTCATGCGAAGGAGTACCACCGATCACGGCAATGTCAAGATCATCAATATTTCCAGTGCTCAGGGGCGGGCTCCCATCCCCGGGTTGGGAGCCTACGGCACCTCCAAATGGGCGTTGGAGGGATTCAGTGAAGCGTTATATCACGAGCTGGCACCCTTTGGCATCCGTGTGGTGATTGTAGAGCCGGGCAGTTACAGAACTGAGATATTCACTTCCAACGCACATGTTGCCGAACAGGCTGAAAACCAAGTAAGTCCCTATGCCCGATTTTCCGTAGCATTAAGACGAAAGATTGAGACAATGACAAAAGGAGGATCAGTGGGGATGGGAGATAATCCGGAAGTGGTTGCTGAACTTATTGAAAAGATCGTGACAAGCAGATCTCCCAAACTCCGCTATGTGGTGGGGAGGCAGGCCCGGATCCGTATCTTGCTCAGAGCTGTTTTGCCGATGAATTGCTATTCAGGCCTATTGAGAAAAGCGCTGTTCGGATCCGTTGAGAGATCCTTCGAAACTTAGGAATCCCCTTTCTGATTTTACTTCTCATCAGCACGGAAGCCCACATGCCGCTCAAAAGGCGACGGAAAGTCGTAGCCTTCCCGGTTTGGGAAATGAACGAGGCTCGCAACATTTCGCCAAGGGATATAAACTGAAGCGTTGTGATGCTCCCGTTTCACTTTGTCTGGAGGAAGCGGTTTCCCTTCTTCATTCTCTGATATTATAACCTCGAAGTTTGGATGTTCAAGCCAGACCCCAAATTCATCATAGCCTACAACACGAGTATAGAACTGATCGATACCAATGCCAACCCGCTCAAACGGTGCTGAATCGTTCAAGATCACAAGAACAATATCGTTAACCGTATTTTCAATTTTCATCATATCCATGGCAGACTCCAAATTGTGGTTCTAAGGTAAGCCACAGTTTTGAAAGGGGCAAAGATCAACTCTCCGGTTCAGGTACAATTGTATCATAAAGAAAATGAAAACTGTATGTAAGGAACCGCTCCGGCACTGTCACCGCTCATTTTACCTAGTGCTAATCTTCCTGCCATCCATCCCAGGAGAGCACCTGCAACTGCGTCACTGAGGTAGTGATTTCCGACATAAACCTGACTCCAGGCAGATAGAACCACATAACTAGTCAGAAGTGGCGCTGACTCGGGAAAGTGATGAGCCGCCACAGTGGCCCAGGCCGAAGACGCGGCCACATGTCCCGATGGGAAAGAGGGTGTGATTCGCGTATTCCATAGGCGGGGTTGGTACTTTCGTACAGGGCGCTCGCGTCGAACGAAATACTTTGCCATTCCCACAGCGGCATAAGTCGTCAACAGACTAAAAGCACTAATCTCATAGAGATCATACTTTTCCAAGGAGTTATTTGTTTGCCATTGGTGAAAAACCCATCCCCACTCCACTGCCGGTGTAACAAGAGCGAAGGCCTCAAGTGAGACATCCAGCAGGGGTAACCGGTTGCTCCCTTCCAAGGAGGCAGAAATGCGCCGGTCGAGTTCAGAAAGTGAGTTTGCCGGCGCAAGTGACAGAAGTAGAAGAAAAAGGGCGAAACAACGAATCATCGATTGACCAGATCGAGAAACTCAGTTTCGGTGAGAATGGGGATACCCAACTTTTCCGCATTGGTTCTTTTTGAGCCGGCGCCAGGCCCCGCCACCAGATAGTCTGTTTTCTGACCTACAGAGCCGGCAGTCCGCCCGCCCAGACGCTCCACCATTTCCTTTGCCTCACTTCGGGTGAACTTTTCCAGGGAGCCGGTGAAGACAAATATTTTTTCTTCAAGGGGTAGCGATTCTGAAAGGGTCGGTGGATTCTCAAGCGTGACGCCGCCAGTGAGACACCGCTCGATGATTGCCCTGTTCGACTCACCGGAGAAAAAGACGTGAATGGAGGAGGCCACGATAGGCCCCACCTCATCGATCTCTTCAAACTCTTCCGGCGCGGCTGACATGAAAGCTTCCAAATCTCCAAATTGGGCCGCCAGCACCTGGGCAAGATGCTCCCCCACATTTCGGATGCCGAGGCCGTAGATAAACCGCCAGAGAGGTACAGCCTTGCTTGCTTCGATTGCGTTCATGATGTTTTCAGCCGATTTTTCGGCCATCCGCTCCAGGCCCGCCACGTCTTCTTTTTTTAGGGTGAAAATGTCAGAAAAATCCCGGAGGAGTCCTGTCTCCACCATCTTATCTATAAGTTTCGTACCAAGGCCGTCCACATCCATGGCCCGCTTACTGATAAAATGGTCGATCCGGGCCTTTACTTGCGCCGGACACGCCGCGTTCTGACACCGGGCCACCGCTTCACCTTCCGGTCTGCTAACCTCACCGCTACACTTGGGGCAACTGTCCGGAAGACTATAAGGCTTGGTACCTTTCGGACGTTTCTCTATGATTACTTTCACCACTTCCGGAATGACATCTCCGGCCCGCTGTATCAAAACCGTGTCACCGATTCGGACGTCCTTCCGGTCGATCTCATCCTGATTGTGCAGTGTGGCGTTGGAGACCGTTACACCGCCCACGGGGACGGCTTCCAGTTTTGCCACAGGGGTAATGGCACCGGTCCGGCCCACAGAGGCGGTGATATCCTCAACTACGGTAGTTACCTGCTGCGCCTTGAACTTGCCGGCGATGGCCCAGCGTGGCGACCGGCTTCTGACGCCCAGTGCTTCCCGCTGAGCCGAATCGTTTACTTTGATGACCACGCCATCAATCTCGTACGGTAGTGACTTCCTTTCTTCCTCCCACTGCTGAGAGAAGCTGACCGCTGTCTCCATGTTCCGACACAGCTCGATGTGACCGTTTACAGGGAAGCCCCAACTTTTCAGGTTCTCCAGTGTCTCCCAATGAGAAAGCTGGGTCGCTCCTGCCATTTCATATGCGAAAAACTTCAAGGGTCGTTTGGTGGTGATAGAAGAATCCAGCTGGCGAAGACTGCCGGCGGCAGCGTTGCGGGGGTTGGCAAAAGGGGGTTCACCTTCCTCTAATCTTTGTTTGTTCAGATGGACAAACCCCTGTTTATCCATGAACACTTCACCGCGGACCTCCAAAGCTGCCGGCCACTTTTGGTCCATGAGCTTCAACGGTATGGCCCGGACGGTCCGGAGGTTTTGCGTAATATCCTCGCCGGTAAACCCGTCACCCCGGGTGGATCCCCGGGCGAAGGTGCCGTTCTCGTAAACCAGCTCAACGGCCAGTCCGTCCATTTTCAGCTCGGCAACATATTCTATGCTTTCGTCAACACCCAGACCTTTTTTCACTCGTTCGTCGAAGGCGATCAGATCCTCGTCATTCATGGCGTTCTCCAGACTCAGCATTGGGAGACGGTGCGCCAAAGTGCCGAAAGCTTCCGGAGGCGGCGCACCTACCCGCTGAGTAGGGGAGTCGGGTGTGACCAGGTGGGGGTGATCCTGTTCCAGCTTCTGAAGTTCCCGAAGAAGAGTATCATACTGTTGGTCAGCCACCTCAGGATCGTCCAGGACGTAGTAGCAGTAGTTGTGGTGATCGAGCTGTTTCCGGAGAGCCCCGACCTTTTTCCTTACATCTCTACTCACTTCGGCGTGATACTTTCGTAATACTTGATGGGATCCACCGGCCGAACGCGGAAGGGGGCTAACTTTCCGTCACCATACACCGGGACAGCGTAGAGACCGGCGTTTTTCATGACAACCACAAAGAAATAAGTGATCTCATCTCCGGGGTAGAGTTTAGGATCGTACCTGAAACGGTACCTTCCCCGGTAGGGCTTCAGCGGCACCTCTCGGTATTCCAGAGTTTGGTCTGTCTTAAAAAAAAGTGACAGGGTTTCAACAGAATCTTTCGGCAGATCGGAGAAGAATTCCAAATTATAGGGACGCCCCTGAAAAAAAGGCCTCGGCGGATTATGAAGGAGTTTTGTTGAGAAGGAAAATTTTCGCTTTAACAGTGATTGAGCATCTATCCCCACCTCCTGGCCGAAGCCCGTAACGGCCATCAACAGAAGGGGGATGAACCAGTGTCTCATCTGCAGGCAGAGAAGTTATGAAAGAAGAGCCGAGATTGCATCTTCAACGGAGAACGTCTCAGTATGATCAAAATAAAAACTTTTGTGGACGTAGTTCTTACTGTTGTCAACTTCGTACTGGGACTGGTAATAATCTTTCCTTGAAGCAATATCTTTCACGGCGCTTATGAGAGTGGCCACATCTTCTTCAGTGGAGTAGAGGGCGAAACTGGCCCTCACCATCCCCCGTTTGAGGTGATAGACCTGCTCAATGTCTTCCATATCTACCGATTCCACGTAATCTAGTAGATCGTCCAAGATCATCTCTTTAACGTACGGATGAGCGCAGAAGCATTCATTTCGGACGGCGACGTTGAAGTAGTCGTTCAGCACAGCCGCCACCAGGCCGTGATCCAGCCCTGTGATGTTGAATGAGATGGATGCGACTCTATCGCACAGTTCTGTGTCTGTCTCGCCGTAGATGACGACACCGTCGATCTTCATGAGCTGATCCAGTGCTGAATTGATAAGTTGGGTCTCCTTGTCCCAGAGTAGTTTCATACTTATCCTGTCCAGAACGTCCACGGCGGCGGCCAGTCCAACTGCGCCGGGAATGTTAGGCGTGCCCGCCTCTTCCCTATCGGGAAAGACCTTCTTCACCTCATAACGGTCCACAAAAACATCTTCCACCATACCGCCGCCCACCTCTTCCGGCTCGATCTGTTCTAGAAGGTCTTTCCGAGCTATGACGGCGCCCGGTGATCCGGGGACGTAGGTCTTGTGACCGGAGAAGACGAGAGCGTCAATATTCTGCTCAGGATTTTCCGGCACGGACATCTTCACAGGCACATGGGATGCCAGCTGGGCGCCGTCCACGATGAAGAGGACGCCGTAGCGGTGAGCTACCTCCGCAGCTTCGTTGATGGGGTTTACAATACCGGTGACGTTGCTGACCCCAGTCATGGCAACATAATTGACGTGCCCCTCGTTCTTTTGCAATATTTTTTCCAGGCTCTCGAGACATACACAGCCGAGTTTGCCATTGCTGGATTTTAGCGGGATGTGGTCCACCTTTTTCATATGTTTCCGGTGAGGGAGGTCGTTGGAGTGATGCTCCATGATGGAGACGATGGCCACGTCTTTATCAGGACGGATGTCCCGTAGAATACGGGCGAGCCTGTTCATTCCAGTCGTAGTGCCGCTGCCGGTAAAGAAGCAGGTATATACTTCCGGGTCTGCTTTCACGAATGAGAGAATACGCCGGTGGGCCCAGTCGTATTCCCGGGTGGAAATCTTGGCACCGAAATGAAGGAGTGAGTGAGTGTTGGCGTAATGTTTGTAGAAATCTTCCATGACATCGTGGGCAACTTTCATCATGAGGGTGGTGGCAGAGGAGTCGAGATAAACCCGTGTGCTGGTCTTGCCGGTGGCAACCTTGTATTGTGTGTTGAGACCTATAAAGTCATTGCGGACTTTTTCGTACAGCTGCTGCCCTTTTGGAAGTCCATTATTCATAAGGGTAGACTCACGAACCGGCCAGCGTTTTTGGCTCTTCGAACCGGATGCACTTTGTGTACCATTCTTTATATGTGATAGTTTTTCTGATGTAGTGGTCTTTGGTGCACTTGGCGTTGCCGGAACAGATGATTGGTGGTGCGGACCGATTGTCGGAGTGAAGGACCGCCATGAAAACCTTCGGCTGCTTCTTGAAATATTGACTCATGGTGAGCATGACGTCAAAAGCGTAACCAAGTCCTTCTGTCTCTCGGTTACGGTCTACTTGCAGATGGACCTGGTAGATCTTCCCCTGTTCCGGGTGGCGGTACACTTTTGCCCCAACGTACTGAGGGGCGCCAGACAAACGCTTCAGGTAGCTGCCTGTCATGGCGACGATTTGCTGATCAGAAAACCGGCTTTTGGCACCTTGGCCCAAGCAGATCTCAGAGAACAACGGGACAATAATCAGAAAGAAAAAGATGCTAGGATATTTTCTCATAAAGCTTTTTGCTGACTAACAAACAGAGGGTCCCACTAAACGCCCCGGCAATAGTATCGATCGTATAATGAAAAGTACACACAACAGTAGAAATAAGGATCAGAAAAAGCCACAGAATGATGGGACGGCTGGCCCTCGGAAACATCTTGCAGCCGTACGCTGTAGCGACGACAGCCGCCGCCGCATGGGTGCTGGGGAAGGCAGACCCTCCGGTTTCCCCCACAGTATAAATGAGATTCATGAGGGGGATGAAAAAGATGCCTTCTGGTATTACCTGTGCACGGAGCGGAACCGGGCCGCTGGCGGGAAAAACGATCGTTAACCAGAACTGCACAAACATGACGACCATCATGACAAAGATATATTCGCTTACGAGAGGGCGTTGCTTGCGGTATGCAACCATGGCGGGAACCCAAAGAATCAGATAGAAGCTGAAATAGGCAGCATGGAAGAATTCCAGTGTGAAAACTGAAAGCGAAAGTGGGACGGTAAAATAATAGCGCTGTGGAAACAGTTCTGTCTCCATAATCAGCAATTCAGGGTCAAAGTCCCTGGGAAAGATAATGTGGCGGAGGAGTCCCGATTCAGGGTAAAACCAAAGAATTAATATTAAGGGATACCATAGTTTCACCCATTGATTGAAGCGTGTCTCTTTAATTCTGTTGTTCCATGAAATGAACAAAACCAACAGAATAATAATGAAATGACTGGCGGTGAAGTAATCCCAATTGTCCAGCTTGTTTTTGGCGGTAAGAATGAGTGGAATAAGGGAGAGGTTGTAAAGGACAACAGTCCAATCGGTTGGGTGGAGTTTCAGTTTCAGTGAGGTGCTTCCGGTTTGTGAAGTAATGAAAATTTAACTGAAATGAGCAGGGTCCCCACAAACAAAAAACCCCGCCCGGCGGGGTTTTTGTGAGATCAATTCCGAAATTGAATTAGAATGTTACTCTCAGGGAATTCTGCACAGAACGGATGATAAGCAGTGCGTCAGCGCCACCCACGCTCCCAACCGGATTAAACCCGCCTGTGACCAGATCGGCTTTCATGATACCACGCTCCGTACAAAGGGCCATGGCAGGATAAGCAAAATGAGAGCTGGAAACGTCCGAGAACCGGGAGGGATTTTCTCCAAAATATCTGGTCTCCAGGGTCTGGTCCCGTGTCACCATGGTTAAGATCTTGGCAACGGCACGAGCATAGCCGGCTCGCGTAACTGCCTCAGCAGGGTAAAAATTCCCATCAGGATCGGTCTCTACCACACCCAGCTTCATGGCCTCTTCGATCCACCCTTCGGCCCAGCTCCCACGTACATCGCCCGGCAGCAGTGTGCTGCCTTGTGACATCATTTGTGCCGGAGTCTGAAAACCGCCGCCGGTGGACTGGGGCATAAAGCGGTCAAATAGTTCAGTCAGTTTTAGCTCTTCAATAAAGAGGACGGTCATATCAGCCCGGCTGATCTTCGGTTTCAAGGCGATCCTCTTGCCGGCGGTGGTACCAGGCTGGGCCCGGACTATCTTTTGTGAAAGTGCCCACATATCATCGGCCCTACCGGCGTATTCTCCTTTCCGTTCCACAAGTGTCCTGAATTCGGCTTCGGCCAGAGAAAAATCGTAGTTCTGCATGTAGGCCATCCCTTTCCAGAAGATGGCGGGCTCGTGCCCTTTTTTCAGCTTGAGGGCAGTATTGAATTCGTCAACGGCCCGCTTCAGCCACCGTTTGTTATCGTCCTTGTGGGCAATCCAGAGCCGGCCAGACAGTACTCGGACGTCGGGATTCTTTTTCCCCCGGCCAAGAGCTGTGTCCATATGTTTGCGGCCTGTTTTAAGATCACCAATGAGTCCGTAGGAAAGGCCGAGGCCGCCCCACCCCAGTGCGAACTTTTTATCCAGGTCCACTGAGCGCTGGAATGACCGGATGGCCGATTGGTAATCTTCATTCTCAAGGTAGCGCATCCCTGCCCTGTAGTGGTATTCGGGCGTATCCACATCCGACTGGGATGTCGCTTTGGGGCCACACCCTGTAATAATAAGAAGCGTCGGAACAATAATAGCGGCGGCAGTCAATTTTTTCATCGTTACACTCTCCATAAGGTATAATAAAAATATAACCGCCTTCCGGCGCAAATAAAACATCTTTACTCATGTTATTGACCTGTATCACATTTTTATTTTACCTTTTTTGTTTAGTTTAGCTGTGCAACATCAGGCGATAATGATTGATAATGAGTAGTAAGTTGAATATATTTATTTTGACCTATGATCTTTAGACAAGGAAAGGGGTATTTAATGAGAGCCGCCGTTAGAATTCATGTCATTCTCTGTCTGCTGGCTGTTTCGCTGGTAGCTCAGGTATCATCTATCACTGCCGAGGGTTTCGGCATGACGGAAGATGCCGCCATCGAGCAGGCGAAACGCTCCGCCGTTGAGATCGGTATCGGTACCGTTATGTCCTCTGAGACGGTGGTGAAGAATTCCGTTCTCTTTTCAGACAACATTTACGCCAAGGCAAACGGTTTTGTAAAAACCTATACCGTGAAGGACAAGTTTCAGGACCCCGACGGCCTCTGGACCATAACCATTGAAGCGGTGGTGACGGAGATCCTCGATGAGGTGCTCAAGGATGAGATGGCGGTGCAGACGCTGCTGAACGCCATGAACCGTCCGAAGATAATCTTCATGGTGAGAGAGGAGAATCTTATCGATAACACCCCCACCGATTTTGCAGAAACTCAGCTGATCAAAATGTTTTATGACAAAGGATTTGATGTTGTGGACCGCCAACTGGTACAGGCCATGAAAGGCGAAGCCGACTTCACGCAGGCTCTGGCCGGAGATGTTACAGCCGCCGCAAAGATAGCGGGAATGTTGGGGGCTGACATTATCGTCATTGGTACAGCCAAGATCTCATCCGGAGGAGAAATCAAGGCTGGGAACTATACTATGACTTCAGGGCAGGCGGATGTGAACGGCAAGATTATCCGGGCGGACACAGGCGAAATTCTGGCCATTGTGCCCCAGGCCCGGGGAAAGAAACCCCACATTTCAGCAACCACTGCCGGTATCAGCGCCGTGAATATGGCGGCGAAGAAACTGGGAAGTGATATTATCACCCAGCTCATCAAGAAATGGAGTACCCAGCAGGCCAATGCTGTCAATGTTTTTCTCGTAGTTCAAAATGTCGATTTCATGACTTACATGGCGCTGGGTAACCACCTGAAGTCTCAGACCATTCCCGGCATTCAGAACGCCTTTGAGAAGGGGTTCAACGGAGGTGTGGCAGAATTCCAGATTCTTTATGAGGGGAAATCCCAGGACCTGGCCATGGCACTTATGCAAAATCAGGCCCAGGGTGCGGCACTTCAGGTTACAGGGCTTTCCGGCAACCGAATTTCAGCACAAATTGCTCAATAACGGGGGGCATAATGAAACGCACTTTAACACTTTTATCTTTTATTCTTTTTACTTCCGTGCAAGGGCAGGGTTGGGGCTGGGGTGCCAATGATGCAGTTCAGCAGGTTGCTAACGGTGCTATGAACTACTCCAACGGATTTGTGGTGGCCACGGGGATCGGTGCCATTTCACCTTTGGCTCAGAACCCGGGAATGGCCCGCGCTACGGCTATCCGGGCGGCAAAAGTGGACGCCATGCGCAATCTTTTGGAAGCGGTCATGGCCATTACTGTTTCTTCGGAGACAACGGTACGGGGCGCTGCCATCGAAAATGATGTTGTGAAAACATCAGTTGAAGGGATGGTGAGGGGTGCCCGCATGCGGGACATTGATGGAGATGGACGTGGCAGCAACAGCGATATCCGCTACCTCAGTGACACCTCCATTGAGATCGAGATGGAAGTCCATATGTCGGGCATTTCTGAAGTTATTTTACCATCGGCAGGGTTTGCCCCTGCCCCGGCGCCAACAGCAGGAGGAGCACCTGCACCCGCCGCTCCCGCCGCACCGCGGCCGGGAACGGTGACAGGCCTTATTATAGATGCCAGGGGTCTGGGACTCAGGCCAGCCATGTCACCAAAGGTTCTCGATCAGAACGGTGGTGTGGTTTATGGACCCGGGAACTTTACCCGGGAGTTCGCCGTGAAGTTCGGCGTAGCCGGTTACTCTAAGAATTTGGAACAGGCCCAGCAGGACCCTCGTGTAGTGGGTAACCCGCTGGTGGTGAAAGGCGTTAGTGTACAGGGTGCCAATAAGGCGGACCTTGTTTTGGCGGCTGGTGATGTATCCCGTGTGAAGAGTGCCGACAGTTCCGGTCAATTCCTGTCCAACTGCAAAGTGATGATCCTTATCGATTGATGAATTTGAAAAAAACTAGACAATTGGGGAATATACCTATGTTACGAAAAACAATTATCACTATCATGCTGGTGATAACGCCTGTTTACATTATTGCTCAAAAGGACAAAGAAGCGGCAAAGCCTGAAATCGTCGGGCTGCAGATCGGTGATGAGGCACCCAAGTTTGCCCTCCGTACCCTTGACGGAAAATATGAACTGCTGACCCGATGGACCGGTGAAAGGCTTTCCCGCCCTGCATCTCAGCCAGTCCGTCACGTGGTGCTGGTGAGCTTTTTCGCCACTTGGTGCCAACCTTGTATGAAAGAGCTGCCCCATCTGGAGAATCTGTGGCAGAAGTATCAGGAGCGGGAGGTCCGCATCTTTCTTGTGGACATCACGGACGCTACCCGATCCGTACCACAGTACGCCGACGCACCGGAGCCGGCACCGTTTCTGAAGGAGCGGGGTCTCACCATGCCACTTTTGCTGGACACCTACGGCATGGCCATGGAAAGGTATGTGCCAGACAAGATGCTTCCACGCCTGTTCGTGCTGGACAAGTACCGCACAATAAAACTCATCAAGCGCGGTTTCCACGAAGGGGAAGATTTTGAAGGAGAACTGTCAGCAATCATTGATGAACTGCTGAAGGATCCCGGCGAAAAGAAATCTGACTGATTTCACAGTCTTCTCTTTGAACTGGGCTATATGCGGGAATGTGGGTCACAAAATGCGGAATTATAGATGGATCACATTTTTCCCGTGTGTCCCCGCTCACACACTATTGGTTAACGTTACCTTACATTAGGAGAGAATCATGATTAAACCGTGGATGAAACCCATATCTGTCATCCTGAGTTGGACGATGCTCGTTTTTTCACTTCCTGTGCCGGCGGTTGCACAGCAGAATGTTCGCGAAGCGCAGGTAGACGGCCAGCTGATCCAGCAGAACGCCCAGGGTTCTGGTAAACTGGTCATCGCTATTATCGACCTGGAGGGGCGCGGAATCTCCTCCCTGGAAGCCCAGACGCTGACGGACAGGATGCGTTCTGAGCTGGTGTCTACCGGTGCTGTCACCATCGTAGAAAGGGGCCAGATGACGGAAATCCTGAGTGAGCAGGGATTCCAGCAGACAGGGTGTGTCTCGTCGGAATGCGCTGTAGAGGTGGGAAAACTTCTCGGTGTCTCCCAGATGGCCACCGGCTCCATCGGTAAGATCGGTGCCAGTTATACCATTGATGTGAGAATGTTCGCTGTTGAGGATGGTGCAATCGTCAGGTCAGTTAACCGCACATATAGCGGAGCTATTGACGGCCTTATTACTGAGATTGAAATAATTTCCTGGCAGCTCATCGGTATCACCCCGCCTCCGGGGCGCTTCCCCGGAATGGACCAACCAGTAGTGGCTGCCCAGCCTGTGGCAGAGGTCGCCGGTGCCCCCAAGAAGCGCAGCAAAGGTCTTTTATGGATCATCCTTCTGGCAGCAGTAGGTGGGGGTGGTTTTTATGCTTATGACTCCGGCATGCTGGATGACGTTCTCGGTTTGGGGCCGGAGCCGCTACCAGAACCGCCGGCCATGCCAGGGGGTTATTAGTCCCTGTTTTTTAAGGTTATTTGATCGAGAAAAATGACTAAACAGCATCCTTTGGTTTTAAAGTCAACAATTAGTGGACCTCAACAATGGCTTGCCATTCTTGTAATGGCAGCAACAGTACCTATGGGGCCCAGCCTTAAAGCTCAATCCCTGGGCCAGGGGGCATCGACATTCCACATTGTGGGCCTGCAGGCTAACGGTTTGGTATATGCCTGGGGTCACGGAAATAATGGCCAGCTGGGTAATGATGATAACGATAATAGTTCTACTCCGGTGAAGGTTGTGAAGGGTGAATATTCAGGCACAACCTACCTGGGTGATGATACGGACAATAAAATCACCGAAGTTGCGGTGGCATATTATCATTCAATTGCCCTTGCTTCTGATGGAATAGTCTATGCTTGGGGGTATAATGGTAATGGTCGGCTGGGCAACAATTCAACCTCGTCGAGTGATACCCCGGTAAAGGTCAAAAATGGAGACTATTCCGGTACCGATTATCTGGGAGATAACAGCAGCAACAAGATAATTTCCGTTGCGGCAGGTAGAAATCATTCTGTCGCCCTGGCTGCCGATGGTACGGTCTATACCTGGGGGTCTAGTGATTATGGACAGTTGGGTAATAATTCAACCGGAACTTCCAGTGATAAGTCTACTCCAGTAAAGGTTTTGAAAGGTGCTTATTCCGGCACCACCTACCTGGGAGATGATAGCGACAATAAGATTATTGCCATATCAGCTGGTTATTATCATTCTCTTGCCCTGGCTACCGATGGTACAGTTTTTGCCTGGGGTAGAGGGGATAATAGTCAGATGGGTAATGATAATTCTTCCCAGAATAATCCTATTCCCGTTAAGGTTG
>DTTI01000036.1:9366-11059 GCA_012964825.1 Candidatus Neomarinimicrobiota bacterium | reverse complement strand
GGATTCGAACCCGCGGTACGCGTGAACGCACACACGCTTTCCAAGCGTGCGCCTTCAGCCGCTCGGCCACCTCTCCAAATATCAAGTAATCAATATATAATGAAGAGATAAAATCAGTTTGGTTTCTCTTCGGAAGATTCTTCTGATTCCTCTTCTTCTGACTCGGCCTGTTCACCATCTACAGTTTCTTCGGAAGACGCTTCTTCATGAACAAATTCTTCTACAGATTCTTCCTCAGTGGTTTCAGAGTCTACATCCTGGAGTTCATCTACCAGTTCTTCAGCTTCATTGTCGCCCTCTTCACCTTCAGCATTTTCTTCATTCGGTACTTCTTCTTCATCAGATATTTCAGCCGGATCTACCTCAGATGTCTCAGCTTCCACTTTTTCGCCCGCGGGTTCATCGCCTGGCTCCTCCACTTCTTCCAACTGAGGCTCACCAGATTCAGGTTTCTGAGCATCAGAAACTTCCTCAAGTTCTTCAATAGGTCCGGACTCCAACTCCTTGAGGTAAGCATCCACACTCTTACCCGCGGGGACTTTCAACATAGATTCTTGAAAGCGGTAATGCCCAGTTTTTTCTGAAACAACAGATTTCACAAGCTTGACTACTGTGAATTCTTTTTCTTTTTTTGCACCTCTTTTCGCCTTTTCAGCAAAGCTTGTTCCTTTAGCCATCAATTTCTCCTAACTGTAATAAATGTTAAAAAATTCGGTGGGAACTTAATCGAAATGTGAGAGAAAACGGAGGATTAGGGAATATTATTTTCTCTGAACTCAAATTCGAAGTAATCGCCGTCAGACCAGGAAGATGGTCTTTTTTCAGAAGATGATACAACCCTTAGTTTGTTGTGGCCGATAAATTCAAAAAGCCCATACCTGCGTGAGCCATCATCATATTTTATAGCCAGCCGAAATGGCCGTTTTGTCCAGTCTATAGCGTATTTACCTGGTTTTTTATCACTGAGGGTATTTCCGAATAGAACACCCTGGCTGAAATCTTCACCACCACTGAATTCCCATAAAATGATAGCAATGCCCTGATAAGCCCATTCACCATCAAGGTTCCTGACGATGTCAATGTTCTCCACCTTTTGTGCTTTGCCTGGATTGCCAGCCTTATCATTACCTTCAACAGTAAGAGTATATGATGTACCGATAAGAACTTTCTCTGAACCGGGAATCTTCACTTCAGCATGATCACCTTGGCCCAAATCGGCTTCAGCCACATTGAGTATATGCGGTGATCCGGAATCTTCGCTTCCACCTTCCCGTTCCCATCGGAAAGTCACTTCTCCCATGTCCTCATTAAAGTTGAGGCCAACAGGTGAACCATAAATGAAAAGCCCCCTGCTTGGAGCACTACCACTAAAATCGACATTTATCTTAGGCGGTGTAATGTCAAAGGTCACATCCGAAACAACCACTGTTTCCATTTGATTGCCTGCCATGTCACTTCCTTTAAAAGTGAGGGAGTAAGCGGTGCCATCTGCCAAGGAAGGTGAATCGCTCAACGTGAGATCAAGATGAAGCCCTGCTTCAATCTCCCTCCCGGAAAGTGTTTTTACCTGCGGATTACCCCCTGCTGGTTCCCATGAGACAGTTCCGCTCGACAAAGCTTCCGAAAGCTCGTAACTGATAATGGAATTGTTTACCGAGCTTCCCGCCACCGGGCCAGTGACAGTAATTGCAGG
>DTTI01000036.1:0-9266 GCA_012964825.1 Candidatus Neomarinimicrobiota bacterium | reverse complement strand
ACGTTTGAAAATTGAGGCTGTGTTACATCATAGTTCAGGCTGGTAACGGTCGCTACCACTGCCTCATTACCCGCCGCATCGGATCCGGCCATTGACAGGGTGTAGATTGCTCCATCCGTGAGCAGAGCCTGATTAGTGAGGATGGCGGAACGACTCCCCTTCCCCATTTCCGGAACAGTGAGCTCAATAACCCGCGGCGACAGCGGGTCCGAATTCCCAGCAGTTTGAGTCCATGTGGCTGTCGCTTTTGTCAAGGTTTCTGACAGCGAGTATGAAACGTCAAGCTTGTTTATGTGACTCTCAGAAACGGGCGATTCCAGTGTTAAAACCGGCGGCACAGCATCATAGAGAATGCCGGAAAGGGTTGCTGGATCGCCTGCATTTCCGGCGGCGTCTCTCCCTTTGAGTGTAATCCTGTAACTTGCACCGTTCATAAGGGTCGGGCTGTTGGTGAGTGTGAACGCTGAGCGATTACCTGCTGAGAGTTCATCACCAGTTAATATTACTTCATGGGGCGAATTTGGATCATTCACTCCTGAGGTTCTCTCAAAATTGATTGAGCCCGAAGCAAGCTTTTCACTTAAAGAGTAGTTGACACTGGGTGAACTAATCGCGACAGCGTTGTTAGGGATCTCAAGGGCTAAAACTGGCGCTGAATTGTCAAAAGTGACAGCCTCAATGGACATCCCTGAGGCTGAATTATCAGCGGGGTCTTTACCCGAAAATGAAACTGAGTAAACCGCACCGCTCACCAGATTGGGGGGTCTGGATAAAATAATATCCGCATGTTCCCCTTGCGCCAACTCCAAACCAGAAAGCAGTATTTCATGGGGCGACAGAGGATCGGCTTCACCACCTGATCGAGTCCAGGTGACCGTACCTTCAGATAGCGTCTCGCTAAGTCTGTAAGAGAAGGCCGTTGAGTTTACCAGGGACGTTGGCGTGGGCGATGAGGCGACAATGGTTGGAGGTGTTACATCGAACATGATCTGTTCCATAGTGACAGTTTCACTCTCATTCCCGGCTCTGTCAATTCCTGAGAAAGTAATCCTGTAAATAGCCCCATCCATAACTGACGGTGGCGTTGACAGCGTCACAGACTCATGGGTACCTTGAGCCATCTCAGAAGAAGTGAGTGAAATTTCGTGTGGAGAGCCGCCGTCCGAAGCGCCGGCAACCTGAGTCCATACCACCTTGCCCTCTCTCATCACTTCTGACAGTGTGTAAGTCATTGCACTTGAACTGATGGCGGACATGCTGGCAGGTATTTCAATGGCAACAACCGGCAGGGAGACGTCGTAAATGATGCCAGAGACCAAAACACCATCTGCTGCGTTACCGGCAAGGTCCTCTCCAGTAAATGCAATGTCATACTGGGAGCCGTCAGTGAGATTCGGGGACTGGGAAAGGCCCACCCTGGGATGATCCCCTCCTCCTCTCTCGGCTTCGGTGAGAGTCACCTCGTGTGGTGAAATGGGGTCTTCATTGCCTCCCACTCGAGACCAAGTAACGGAAGCATCTCTGAGCAATTCAGACAGTGTGAAAGCCACTTCCTTGTTGTTCACAAACAGGTCAGTCTCCGGATAATTCACAGCAATTGTAGGTGGAATATCATCATAATTGAGGTCCGTTATAACGACTGGCGTTCCATCGTTACCGGCTAAGTCAACACCCGTGATAGTAACAGAATAGACGGCACCTGCAACAAGAGAAGACATTTCCGGTGAAGCAAAATCAGGGTGGTCTCCTGTTGAAAGTGCTTCATCGGACATGTTGATGATCCATGGTGAAGAACCGTCGGCCTCCCCGCCCGTCCTTGTCCAGGTAATGGCCCCTTCCATGAGAGTTTCACTAAGATTGTAAGTAAGTTTAGGTGCATTGATATAGTCACCCATAGCCGGCGAGTTAATGGTTAGTGTGGGTGGCGATGTATCAAAGCCGATATTTTCAACCGAGACAGGAACGGCTTCATTACCTGCCTTGTCATAACCGGACAAAAGAAGTGAATAGATGCTGCCGTCGCTGAGGGTAACTGAATCGGAGAGATTCACTTCCAGATGTTCACCCGCTGCAAGAAGATCACCGCTGATTATCATTGTCTGACTGTTGGCGGGGTTCCTTATATCCCGCCAGATGATCTGACCTGATCCCATATTTTCACTCAGGTTCAAGGATATTAACGGCTCGTCGATATAAACATTCGGTTCGGGCCCGGTGATGGTGATTAAGGGCGGGGTTATATCGTAAGCGATCCTCTCAATGAACACCTTTTGGGCATCATTTTCTGCCATATCCATACCATTGAAAGTAAGGGTGTAGACGGCACCGTCAGCCAGAACCGGGAGGTTCATCAACGCTACCGCTTCATGCTCTCCAGAAGTTAGTTCATTTTCAGTCAATTCAGATGTGTGAGGAGAAGCAGCATCATCTGAACCGTCTGTACGTGTCCAGACAAAGGATGCTTGTTGCATCTGTTCGGACAATGAATAAGAAGGAAGAATCTTATTGAGGAATGTGTCCGGCCTTGGATCACTGAGCGCTATAACGGGTGGTGTCACATCATAACGGAGTTCTTCAACCCTCACCGTATCGGACACATTCCCGGCATAATCAAAACCCGCAAATGCAAGATTGTAGAGTCCGCCATCCACCAGTAAAGGCGGAAAGATCAGCTCCCCTTCTGGATGTTCTCCCATTGCTAATTCATCAGAATCCAGCGGGACGGCGTGCGGTGAGGAAGGATCGTTGGGACCATCCACATGCGTCCAGAGCATAGATGCATCCTTGAGATTTTCACTTATAGTGAATGCTACGGATGTATTTTTTATTGCAGACTCTGATACTGGTGAGTTCAGAGTCAGAACTGGCGGTGTGTAGTCAACTTTTACTTCGTTGACCACTATTTCCTCCGCCTTATTGCCGGCGGCGTCTGTGCCGTTGAAAGTAACCGAATAAGTGGAACCGTCTGTCAATGAGGGTACAGAGGTTAGAAGCCTATCAAGCTGTTCCGTGGAAAGTTCTTCTCCGGACAACAGTAAATCATGTGGTGAACGGCTGTCTGCAGCGCCGTCAGTCTGTGACCAGGTGACGCGCCCCTCAGCTAATGGTTCAGATAGGCCGTAAGCTACCCGAGAATCAAGAACGTAAACGTCCGTCGTAGGATAAGTGACCGTAAACACGGGAGGTGTCAAATCGTAACGTAGATTTGACACTCTTGCCGTTTCCGACCGGTTGCCCGCCGCATCCCTCCCCATCAATTCAAGTAAGTATTCGGCACCGTCAACCAGAACCGGCGCTGTATCCAGTTCGATCTCTCCGGATAAACCTTCATCCATATGGTCTTCAACCAGATTTACCGAATGAGGCGAACCGATATCTTCCGGTCCGTCCAGCCAGGTCCATGTGACAGTTCCCTCCACTATCTGCTCGCTTAGGTTATATGAAAATCGGGTATGATTTACAGCACTGCTATCAGATGGTGTGAGATTTGAAATAACTGGAGGTGTTACATCATAGCCAATTCCTTCTAAAACAACGGCCTCAGCTTCGTTACCGGCCCTGTCAACACCTGTGTAGGTAATGCGGTAGACGGTACCGTCATTAAGGTCGGGCCATACAGTCGAATCAAGGGATGCATGCGGCCCCATGGAGAGCTGTATCTGAGGAATTGTAACCCTGTGCGGTGAACCGGGATCGGCACTTCCTGCGCTCCGCTGGAATACGAGTGAACCTTCCGAAATTTCCTCACTTAAGCTATAATTAATGTTGGGCGAATTGACATAACTGTTTGTCAGTGGATTTTCCATCACGATAACAGGCTTGGTAATGTCAAAATGAACAGAGTCAATTTGGACAGTTTCGGATAAGTTCCCGGCGGGATCGAGACCAACTATATTCACTTCATAGATGGCACCGTCAACAAGTTCCGGTGTTTCCCTTAAGCGACTCAGAACATGGGTCCCGGAATTCAGCTCCGGACCTGTCAGAGTCGAAACATGAGGTGAGTTGGGATCTTCCTCCCCTCCAACCTGCTGCCATGTGAGACTTCCTTCGGACAGGTTCTCGCTTAGCCAGAAACCTACCAGCGGCGCGTTTATGTATGAATTCATTGCAGGTATCACATCGGCAAAAATGGGCGCTGTGGCATCAAAGGTCAGCTTATCAATCACTACCGGTTCTGACATGTTGCCCGCAAGATCGGTACCGGTGACTGTCAACCTGTATATTCCACCTTCAACCAATTCTGGCTCATTGAAAAATTTTGTCTCAGGGTGATCACCTTCTGTCAATTCATTTGGGACAAAATCGACCACATGAAGACTGTCCCGATCTCTCGAACCGCCTGTGTGTTCCCAATGAGCCGTAGCCGAAAACATCGGTTCACTAAAATCATATGACAACATGGATGAAGAGACAAAGGTGCCGGCCATCGGTTCTGGCATCCCCACCACCGGAGGCTGAGCATCGTAAGTGATTTGAGTGACAGTGACAGTATCTGAATTATTCCAGGCCGCATCTGAACCGGCGATCTTCAACGTATATATGGCACCATCTAAAAGATCCGGTGCATTGGCCAGGATGACGGCTTCATGTAGACCACTTTTCAGTTCATCTCCCTGGAATTCAACAATGTGCCGCGCAGTGTCCATTTCCGGGGACTCGGACTCCCATATGACAGACCCAGACAAAATTGTTTCGCTGATGTGATAAGTTATACCGGTGGAATTGACATAGGCACCGCTATCAGGAGAAACTTGGGCAAACACCGGAGCTGTGGCATCGTAAATAACATTCTCAACAAGTATCGGTGCTGAATTGTTACCGGCCAGGTCCATGACATTCACGGTGATATTATAGACAGCACCTTCAACAAGTCCCGGCGGTACACCGATAATGGCGGATCTTTCATGATCTCCAACCCTCAGTTCTTCACCAGAAAGAGTTTGAACGTGACGCCCCACACTGTCGTTCTCACCGCCGCTCCATTCCCATATCACCTCACCAGAGATCAAATCTTCTGACACCGTGTACGCCACATCATAATTACGTGTCGGTGTGGAAGCGATGGGATAACTGACAATAAGTTCAGGAGGAGTTGTGTCGTAGATGATTCCGGCCACCGATACGGTGTCTGAAACATTACCGGCACTATCGACACCTACCATCTGAACGTCATAAACGGCACCATCCTTCAAAAATGGAATATGGATCAGTAAAGAATCAGCATGAGGTCCACCGGACAGTTCCAGAGATTCGAGCGATACAACGTGAGGTGAACTCACATCCTCTTCCCCGTCTGTTCTTTGCCAGATGACGGAGGCAGAAGATAGAGATTCACTCAGTTCATAACCTATAGCGGGGCGATTTCTGTAAGTATCGGAGGAAGGAGATGTAAGGAGAACTTCTGGCGGTGTATCATCGAATGTTACCCTGGCGGCTACTCTAGGTTCGGAACTTTTACCACTCAAGTCTGTCCCTTCTATGGTTATCTGGTAGACACCCCCCGAAACCAGCTTCGGTGCTTTCGCAAGGATAAAGCCTTCGTGTTCTCCTTTCGACAGTTCAGCTGCCTCCAGAGGTATGATATGGGGCGCCTTAACATCCAGTATACCGTCCACCCATTCCCATACAACCTGACCGGTTTTCAGCCGTTCACTTGAGGTGTAGGTAATTGATGAAGTTGGAATATGACTGCCGGTGTCCGGAAAGGTGAAAACAATTTCAGGCGGGGTAATATCGTACATGACATCTACCGCGGAGGCCCCAAGTGAGCGGTTCCCGGCAGGGTCAACACCCATGAAAGAGACAACATATATGCTACCATCCTGCAGGGAAGGTGCCACCTGAGCCATCACACTGTCGTGCACACCAATTGTCAACTCATCGGCCGGCAGTGTCATCATTTGAGGCGAAGAGAGATCGATCTCCCCCGCCACTTGTGTCCAGATGACTGTCCCTTCAGACAGGTCTTCAGTGAGAGTGTAAGTGACGTGGGATGACATGACAAAGGTACAGTCCGATGGTGTCACATTTGCAAACTCGGGCGCGGTGATGTCAAATTTCACATTAGAAATAGAACTGGGAAGAGCCTCATTTCCCGCCTTGTCCCGACCTGTCAGTTGTATCGTAAAAATTCCGCCATCGGTCAATCTTTCAACAAAAGTTGAGTCATCCAGACGATGATCTCCCAATGCAAGGCCTTCGTCTGAAATCTTAATGCTTACACTTCTTGAATCAGAAGCTTCAGCCTCCTCAAGAACCCAGTCTATTTCGGCCGACGCAAAATCTTCACTGAGGTTGTAAATCACTTCCCCGCCGCGAACGGAGATACCGGGTTCCGGTGCGATGGTGGCTAATGTAGGCGGTGAAGTGTCATAGACAATATTGGATACCTCTATAGATGCTGCTTCATTACCAGCCAGATCCTTTCCGTTCATAGTGATGCTGTATATGGCACCGTCTACCAGATGGGGACTGTTGGCGAGTGCTTCGTATAGATGCTCCCCTCCGTCAAGCTCGGTGCCTTCCAGTTCCACAATATAAGGTGCCCCATCATCAGGGATACCGCCAACGTGTTCCCAGCGAATTTGAGCTTCCATGAAGTCTTCGCTGGAGACGAAGCTCACCACCGAACTGTTGGCAAAACCGCTACTGTCAGGTAAATGCCAGGAGATCTCCGGATGTGTAGTGTCATAGACCACGTCGTTGATCGACAGAAAAGGACCGGGATTCCCGGCCATGTCTTTACCCTGAAAGAGAACCGTGTATATAGTTCCTTCGGCAAGCTGGATATCGTCTCCAAGTATGACCGAGTCTTGCTCTCCTTCTTCTAACATTCCTCTTGAAAGCCCAATGATATGAGGAGCACTTTCATCGCGCGCGCCCTGCTCCCAGACCCAGACCACTTCGGCTGTTGACAGTGCCTCATTAAGAGAGTAAGAGATGACTGGCCGGCTTGAGTACTGAGGAGCGTCGGCGGTGTAAATAGGCGGGGTGGTGTCGTAAGGGACCCTCGTCAGCAAGATCTCCCGGGCGGGATAACTGCTCTCTCCCACTCCGGTAAATCTCATCTTATAAGATGTGCTGTCCTGGAGTTTTGGGGCATAGCGTAAAAGTTTATCACGATGTTCTCCGCGACTCCGCTCTGACGCAATCAATTCGGCCACGTGAGGTGACAGGGTATCGGGTTTGCCACTGGCCCACTCCCAAATGACGGTCCCTTTTGCAAGATCTTCCTTGAGATGATAGGTTAGCTTTGGTTCGTTAACAGGAAGACCGTCTTCCGGAAAAGAAAGTGTGATAACAGGCGCAAAACCGTCAGAATCAATGGTCATGCTGTTCACCACTGTCAGAGTAGAATCGTACTCCCATACGTCCGTCTCGCCGGAACGGGCATCAAAGTTTTTCACATACCGCCGTACCACTTTTTTTGATGGCATGACAATCCAGTCTTCCTGGCGCACGTGACCATCGTCATCGTATTTCAATTCCATGACGCCGTACATAAATCCGTCCACATCGTAGAAACGGTAAACCTGCGGCTTGCTGTCGGGTCTGTATTCAATGGAAGTGAACCGATCATCGTAATCCTGAACAGTGCTGATGTCGTAAGTATAGCGGATGAACTTGTCGGACATGATCTCTTCCGAACCAAACTGGGTATACCTTTGGAGTGTGCTATCAGCAGAGAAAAGAGATTTCAGATGCAGCTGGCCGGTTGTGGTGTCATACTGGAATGTCTCAAACCGGTCGAGGCGGTTCCGGCGTTTATAAAAGGCTTTCCGGACGAGTTTCCCGTCTTCGTCGTAACGGGCCTGGATAAATGACCTGAAACCGAGGTCATTCTCAGAGATTTCTACTCCACTCAGAAACCTCCGTTCGGACCGGAAATAGCGGACGTCACCGGTCCGCCCAGAGATCGTACCTACAGTGATGAGTAATATGAAACCTACGAGCCTTACCACGGAGAGAGAGTTTAATCACCGCGGTAAAGAGTTTCAAACCAAATCGGCTTTACGGTTTGTGAGGAATGCGGAGATGTTCATCAATTACCCAGGTAATGGACCAGTTATGACCCAAGCGTCTGCCGTTCATGGTGTCCGGCAAGAGTGTCACTTCGCTATTGTACAAATTGACGTCCTGAGGATCCTGTTTCAGACGGTTGAATGCATTATCCAGCATATGTTGTGTCCGCCACTGAAAGTGAGCAACATTTTCTTCCCATTGAGGAAAACTGAGGACCCCATCCCGTAGCTTTGGTAGTTCACATCTTTTGTTAAGCCTGGCATATCCTTTAAGTGGGGAAGCAATAGTGTGAATTTCCACCGGGATGTTTATGTGCATCAATGAAGCCAGATATGTAACCACCAACCCGCCGGAGCTGTGACCAAACAGAACAATCCTGTCAACACCGGGAATTTGTCCCGTGATATCTATGAGGTCCTTTGAGAGTTGCAGTGCCGAACTGTCCGGACAGACATCCCAGTTATAACGGTAGAAGTATGTGTGCCTGTATTCTCGAGCCAGATTTTTCAGAGGCCCCACCCATTCATAACCCTGAGATTTGGTGCCATGGATACCGATAACAACCGTCCTAAGTTCATAAGAGGAATCATCGTGGATTCGGGTAAAACCGCCTGACTGAGCCATAAGTTTCTGTCCGGAGGCCTTGACTTCATTGCCAAGAAGTAGTTCCTCTGTCTGGATAACAATAGCTGAATCAGCTGCCGGTACCGCGAAAAGGATTGCCCCGAAGGTGATAAAGAAAATAAATGCTTTAACGGGCCGGGTTTTGTTCATGTTGTCAGTCATTGTAGCTGATCCTGTTCAAAAATTAAGTAGAAACTGACCTCCTTTGGAATGTCATAAGCGCCGGCGAGGACTTTTTCCGCACATGGTGTAAATTGCCCCACTATCATGAAAAGCGTACAAGTCCACCGAAGTTTTCTTCTGCTGGTTCTTGCTCTGTCTTTGTCTCATGGCCAGCAGCTTGCAATACTGGATATCGCTCCGGTGGAGATCCCAGAAACGGACGCCCTCACCCTTTCAGAGCATTTCAGAGAGGTGGTTAGCAGTAAGATCGGCGAAAGTATTATACCTATTGATAAGGTACGGGAGGTTCTATCGGGAGATAAAGTGAACAATCGGTGGTGCGCTGAAGAGTGGTGCGCCAGAGAGGTGGGTGAACTGCTTGGTGTGGAGAAAGTCATCGTTTCTTCCATCTGGAAAGACGGTGAACTGTACAAGTTAAACGGGAAAGTGGTGGT